>JAQTVS010000072.1 GCA_028706735.1 Thiomonas sp. | reverse complement strand
GGTGAATACCACAATGACAGGCCGACAACCGACCCAACGAGACTGCCAATCAGGAAGCCAATAATCGCCTCGAGAAGGGTCGCCTTGGTGTCCGTCCAAAGAGAACCATCCAGCATCACTTGCCACATCTTTTCGAAAATTCCTGCTGGAGATCCCACTAAAAAATTAGAAATAATTCCAACCTGAACACCCCATTGCCATACAGCCAAAACGCCTCCAACGATACTCAGTTGCACCAATGCCGTGATAATTGACGCCTTGATTGGGAGCTTACGTTTTAATTTAAAAGGCGTATCCTTCTTTTTTTCAGTATTCAGTACTTTATTGCCCATGATTTCGTCCATCGTCAGCTCCCGACTTTCGTCTGAATTTCCAGCTCGGCGCAGAGAGCATGGAAATAACCGGAAAAATTAGGGTCACTCCGCGCTTCGATAGGAGTGCGTTGGCCGATATCGATTTCATGAACAGATTTAACTGATGCCGGCCTCGCGCCAAGCACGACCACACGCTTTGAGAGAGCGACAGCCTCGTCAATGTCGTGAGTAACAAGAATGACGGTTTTATTGAATGTCTCCACCGCCTCTACCAGCACCCCCTCCAGATATAGTCTCGTCTGGTAGTCGAGAGCAGAAAATGGTTCGTCCAACAAAATGACCTGGGGGTCATAAATCAAGGTCCTGATCAACGCAACCCGCTGCTTCATCCCGCCCGACAGCGCCTTGGGGTAAGCGTGCTCGAACCCTGCCAATCCATAGGTATAGATGTATTCCATCGCGATGTCCTTGCACTCCTTCAGGGGCGTACCTCTCAGTTCCAAACCAAGCACAACGTTCTGCAGCACGGTTCGCCATGGCAACAATAGATCTTTCTGCAGCATGTACCCCACCTTGCCACGCAAGCCAGTCGCAACCTCTCCATCCATGCGAATCTCACCCTCGTCGGGCTTCATCAGTCCCGCAATGATGTTGAATATTGTCGTCTTGCCGCATCCGCTAGGCCCAATAATGCTTACAAAGTCCCGATCGTAAACATCGAAGCTCAGTTTATCGAGCACATTTATTTCTCGGCCCTTGCTTTGAAAGCTCTTGCTCACATTCCGCAAAGAAAGTTTTGGCGTTTGCATATTCATATTTTTAAATGCCCAACCATAAATGCCGCAAAATAAAAAAGGAACGTCGATCGATCCGTGTGAACAACAATTTTCCAGACGCAATCCCAGAATTCCTATTCACCCTTTTCGTTAAATTCTACAAGCATGAACCATGCCAATTTCAGTAGCCATCAATAGGTCAATTCAGTCCCGAAACGCACCATTAAAAAGCCAGCTTGCTGGATGCGCCCCATATGGGTGCGCCGGCCTCTAAAATTGCACACCTCGCGTCAAAGCTCCGTCAACCACCAAGTTCGTCCCGCTAATAAAACTGGCGACAGGACTGGAAATAAATGCCACCGCCCGGCCAATTTCATCAGGGCGGCCCATTCTTCCGGTCGGATTAAGTGCCATCGCCTCGGCATAGAGGCCTGGATTATTTTTCTCGATGTGCTCCCACACACCGCCCTCAAAATAGATATTTCCGGGTGAGACCGTATTCGCCCGAATACCCTTGGCTGCATTCTGGAAAGCGACGCCCTGAATATAATGAACAATGGCCGCTTTGAAAGTCCCATATGGCCCAGCTGCGAAATCAATTTCGCGACCTGACACGCTGGAGATCGCCACGATCGACGCAGCCTTGCTTTTTTCGAGAAACGGCATCGCAGCGTCGACCAGATGAACCGTTCCCATCAAGTCGGTCTCGAATTCGCTGCGCCAGGATTGCTCATCCTGTCCGATGGCGAGGGCACTGACATTCGCCACGACGATGTCAAGGCCATCCCACTGTGCGGCGACGTCCCGGACCCAGGCCTGCAAGGTGTCTCGGCTCGAAACATCGACGACGCCACCGAGCACGTCGGCACCATATTTCTTCAGCTCGGCAACGGCCCGTTCAATCCCGTCGCGGTCACGCGCGCAAATGGCGACATTCGCCCCTTCTTGCGCGAATGTCTCAGCGATCGACCGGCCAATGCCCTTGCTCGCTCCGGTCACGACGACTTTCAGGCCCTTGAGATTCAGATCCATTTTTCAACCCTTGTTTCTGCTTGATTAAATATTCTTCAGATACATCTTCCGAATCGCGGCGCCCACCGTGTATTTCGGATCGACAAAATTACCGAGACGCACCTGCCCGCACTGACTGAGCATCATGTAAGCGTCCCAGCGATCGAATCCATATTCGTTTTCCATCCAGCGCACCAATTCGTAATAGGCGATACGCGTGGCATCCTCGAGCGGTCTGGCGCTGCCGATCGCCATCAGCAACTGGTCGGTCTCCAGGCGAGGCCAAGCGATATCCCAGTTCTTGATCAACTCGACATGGATGGTCGTCGTGCTTGCAAACTCGACGGCGGTTCCGCAGACCTCACCATCGCCTTGACAAGCATGTGCGTCTCCGATGAATAGCCGCGCACCGGCTGAACGAACAGGCAAATAGGTAATGCTCCCGGGCCCCATATCGGGCACATCCATATTTCCGCCATGATTATCTGGAGTCAGCGAGTTGATGGAATCGATTTCCGGAGACAGGCTAAGCGTACCGATGTGCGGCCGGTACGGAAGCATCACGCGCTTGCTCCAATAAACGCCCTCTTCGTCGAGGTCGATCTTGCGGGTGATCTCCGGCAGGGGTTCGTTCAGCATCGCCGTGTACTCCGTACCGGTCAGTGCGCCGAATCGTGGAATCAGGCAGCATGTTCCACGCGGGTTATCGCCGCGCGGCTTGATTGATTCGATGTGGATGGCGACGACATCGCCCTTTTCGGCTCCGGCGATCATGATCGGTCCGTTCTGCGGGTTCAGGAAAGGAACCTGTAATTTCTGACTCGGCAGATCTTGTTCCGTCTTGATCTTCCCCTCGAATGCGTCACGTGTTTCAACGACAACTCGATCTCCGGGCTTGATTTCCATGACAGGGTCCGAATACGGACCAATCGTGTAATGGAATTTTCCTTGCCTCGCCTCGGTAAGCTCATGCGTCTTCCCCAGTTTTCCACCTGCGAGTCCGCGTGTATACATGATTGAATCGTCGAGCCAACTCATTTTCACTCCCAATTAAATATCAACTAAAACAGATTAAAACAGTGCCACACCGACTTCTACATTGAACAGGGTCAGACCACAATCAGACTTCGTACGTTGTCCTGGTCCATGTCGCCCCCCTTTCCAGACGCGACGACTTGGCCGCGAACCAAAACGACATAATCGTCCGCGACCGATTGCGCAAAATCGAAATATTGCTCGACGAGCAGAATCGAAAGCTCGCCCTTGAGCGACTTGATCACTCCCTCGATTTCCTGGACGATCGAGGGCTGGATGCCTTCGGTCGGCTCGTCGAGAACCAGGATCGACGGATTTGTCAGCAGCGCCCGTCCGATGGCCAACTGCTGTTGCTGTCCGCCTGAGAGATTGCCTGCCAGCCGGCCTTTCATCTGCTTCAAGACCGGAAAGATCTGGAAGACGTCCGAAAACCCGAAGCGCGCCTTTGCACTCTTTTCGCCGCCATAGGCACCGACCTTCAGGTTCTCCTCGACTGAAAGTTCCGGAAAGATGTCACGCCCCTGCGGCACATAGCCGAGACCGGCCACCACGCGCTGGTGCGTTGGAAGATCGGAGAGCCGCCGGCCACCGAGCATGATCTCGCCGCCCTGGATGGGCAGCAGGCCCATGAGGCACTTCAGCAGCGTCGTCTTGCCGACCCCATTGCGCCCAAGCACCACGGTACAGGCGCCCTCTCCCACGGAAACTGAGACGTCGCGCAGCGTGTGGCTGCTGCCGTAGTACTGGTTGATTCCCCGCATGTGCAGCGTCATGATCAGCGCCCCAAATACACTTGAATGACGCGGGGATCGTTGCGGATCTTGTTCATCTCGCCCTCGCTGAGAACGCTGCCTTCGTGCAGCACGGTGACCAGGTCGGCGATCTGGCCGACGAAATCCATGTCGTGTTCGATTACCACTACCGCACGTTCCGGCGACTTCAGCCGTGCGATGAGTTCGGCAGTGCGTTGCGTCTCGTGGTCGCTCATGCCCGCCACGGGTTCGTCGAGAAGAAGCACCTGCGGATTGGCCACCAGCATCATGCCGATTTCCAGCCACTGCTTTTGTCCGTGGGACAGCGTGCCGGCCGGTTGGCTCGGGGTCTCCGCAAGACCGATCAAGTCCGTCACTTCGACGATCTGCCTGCGCTGGTCGCCGCTCAGCTTCGACCGCAGCATGTCCAGATAGCCCCGCCCACGGCGTATGGCGAGTTCGAGGTTCTGCTCGATACTCAGCGCGTCGAAGATGCTGGGCTTCTGAAATTTCCTGCTGATGCCGTAGCGGGAGATGGAAGCCTCGTCATGCCGCGAAAGATCGATCGTCTTGTCGAGAAAGACCTGTCCACTCGTCGGCCGCGTTTTTCCGGTGATGACGTCAAGCAAGGTCGTCTTTCCGGCGCCATTCGGACCAATGATGGCGCGGACCTCGCCGTAGCGAATCTCCATCGTCAGGTTCGTGATGGCCGCGAATCCGGAGAAGTTGACGTGCAGGCCATCGACGTAAATTGCGGTTTGTTGTTTCATCATCAATCGTTGCCGTGCTCGGTCGGTGTTTCTGGTCTTTGCGCCGGTCAGCGCACCATGCGCGTCAGCGTCCCTTTCGCCTCACCCCAAAGACCACGGCCCATATAGATCGTGATCACCAGCGTGACGCCGGCAAGGATGAAAGGCCAGACGCTGGGCGCTGCGGCGGTCAGCCAGAACTTCAGTCCGTTGACGAGGATCGCGCCGACGATGGCGCCGATCAGCGAGCCGCGACCGCCGATGGCGACCCACACCGCGATTTCGATCGACAGGCTCGGCGACACGATCGTGGGATTCACGATACCGACCTGCGGGACGTAGAGCATTCCCGCCAGGGCTGCCAGCACGGCGGAAAGTCCCCAAGCCAGAAGCTTGATCACGTGCGTCTTGTAGCCAAGGAAGCGCATGCGCGCCTCATCGTCGCGAATGGCGACCAGCGCCCGCCCCAGCCCCGACCCGGCCAGGAAACGCAAGAGCAGGTAGGCGGCGGCAAGGACCAGGCAAGCGACGACAGCGAGACCGACCTGCGTCGAGACACTGGACAGCGGAAAGTCCAGGATGCGTGTGAAACCCGTCAAGCCGTTGTTGCCGCCCAGACCGACATCGTTGATGAACAGCAGCAACATCAACGCATAGGTCAGTGCCTGGGTGATGATGGAAAAATAGACACCGTTGATACGCGACTTGAACGTGACGATGCCGAACAGCGTCGCGACCATGATCACGAACAGCACGCACAGCACCAGCGTGACGCCGAATCCGGACAGGAGGTGCCAAAGCGGCGGAAAGTCGGTCCACCCCATGTACTGCATGAAATCGGGCAAGACATGGGTTTGCGCGAAGGAGACATTCAGCAGATACATGCCCATCATGTACCCGCCGATGCCGAAGAAGATGCCGTGCCCGAGGCTCAGCATTCCGGCCATTCCCCAGACGAGGTCGAGAGCCAGTGCGAGCAGGGCGAAGCTCATGATCTGTCCGATCAAATTGATGCTGAACAGAGACAGGGAAAAGACGCTTCCCTGCGGGAACAGGTAGTGGGAAACCGGCATGTAGACCGCCAGCATGACAATCAGCGCCGCAAATCCGAATTCGACTTTTTGCTCAAGACGTTTCTTCATCAACATGACCTATCTCGCTCCATCGATTCAGCGTCAGCCGCGCGTCTTCACCGTGAAGAGCCCGTTGGGGCGCTTCTGGATGATCAGGACGATGATGAGCAGCACGGCGACCTTGGCCGCAACCGCCCCGTAGAAGGGCTCGATGAACTGGTTGATCTCACCAAGCGCCAGAGATGAAACCGCCGTGCCCAGCAGGCTGCCGGCGCCCCCGAGCACCACGACCATGAATGCATCGATGACAAAGCCGGCGCCCATGAATGGGTTCACCGAGGCGATCTGTGTCAACACCACGCCCGCCAGTCCGGCAAGGCCCGCGCCCAAGGCAAAGGCAAGTCTGTCGATCCGCTGAGCGGGTACGCCCAGGCATTTCGCCATGTCCCTGTTTTGCGTGGTGGCGCGCATCAGAAGGCCGATGCGTGTCGACCGGATCACCGCGAAGGTCGCCAGGAAGACAAGGAGCGAGAACGCGATGGCGAACAGCCTGTTGTAGGTCACAAAAAATCCGCCGATCACCTGCGCACCGCCATTCAGGAAGGACGGGGTGATGAACTCGACGTTCTGGGATCCGAACACGAGCTGAACCAGTTTGATGATGGCGATGCTCACGGCCCATGTCGCCAGCAACGTCTCGAGCGGCCTGCGATAGAGAAAACGGATCACCAGGAATTCGAGCAGCACGCCGAACAACCCGCAGGACACGAAGGCCACCGGGATCGCGACAAAGATATAGGCATCGAACATGCTGGGGGCATACACGCGCATGGTGTGCTCGACCAGATAGGTCGCATAGGCACCGAGCATGATGAATTCGCCGTGCGCCAGATTGATGACGCCCATCAAGCCAAAGATGATCGACAGGCCGATGGCGGTGAGCAGGAGAATCCCCGCATAGCTCAGTCCGCTGAACAGGACGGACAGCGCCTTCCCGATGGATAGCCGCTGATCGATGCTGTGCAAGGCCACTTCGGCCGCCTTGGCGAGTTGCGGCTCTGCGCGGACCTTGTCGTTCGCGAGGTAATCGGTCAGCAGCGTGCGCGAGCTTTCGCTGGGAGCATCGCCGAGCGCCTCGATGGCCGCCAGTTGCTCCTTCTTGTCGCTGGAATACAAGCCGCGCTTGGCCATGGCGAGTTCGAGCGCGGCATTGATATCGGCATCACCCTGGCGCTGGATCGCCTGCCGCAGGATGTCCGGGTCGAGCAGCATGAAGAACTTGCTGACCTGGGCTGCGGCCTTTTCGCGCAAATCCAGATGCTCGCTGAACAGATCCATCTCGGCCGTGGCCACTGCAAGCCTGCGCATCATCACGATGGTCGGAACGTAGGGCGTTCCGCTGGGCGTCACCTGCGCTGGCGCAAGTGTCACTGCGTCGAGGTCGCGCCCTTTTCGGGAGATCACCGCACCGCCACGCGGCGTGCAGATCAACTCCCCGTCGCGGATTGCCAGCACAACCGTGTTCGCCCAGGCGCGATTCGCCGGGTCGCCCTGGATGCCCAGGCCGACCAGCTTGGCAAGCGCGTCTGGATGGTCACCTTCCGCGCAGAACGACTGAACTGCGGTTGCGCGCAGCGGTTCGGCTTGTCCGGCGGCGAACACGGCCTGGCCGCCCATGGCGCACAGGCAGAGCGCCATGCCGGCCAACCCGGCCCAATGCAACAACCGTTTCCAATCCATCATGAAGACTTCCGTGAACATATCGACAGCATCGCCACGTGCAGCCCGCGGAGTGAACGGGCTGCTCAGGCCGGGCATGTGAAATCAAGCCTTGACGAACGGGCTGAACGGGATGGGCTTGACGATGTCTTTCGATTTCCACAGGATGTCGAAACCCTGATTGGCGTTGATGGAACCGATCATGTCGCCGCGCCAGAGGTACTGGTTCGACATGTCCATCTTGTCGACGTAGCCAGCGGGATCGTCGATCGTCAAACCGGCGAGCGCCTTGCGCACTGCGGCAGTCTTGGTGGACTTGGCCTTTTCAACTGCCCTGGCCCAGAGATTGAGCCCCAGGTAGGTGGAGACCATCGGGTCGATGACCATGTCCGGACGATGCTTCAGCTTGTTGGTCTCGACATAGTTCCGCCAGTCGTTCTTGAGTTTGGTATTCAGGGGCGTATTGACGTTCTGGAAGTAGTCCCAGCAGCTCAGGTGTCCGACCAGAGGCTTGGTGTCCAGGCCCTGAAGATCGCTGTCCACGACGTCGAGGCCGAGGATGGGGATGTCGGTGGCGCGAATGCCCTGGTTGACGGCTTCCTTGAACAGCGCGGGGATGGAATCGCCGACCACCGTCATCACCACGATGGCCTGACCGCCCGGCTGGGCGGCGAACTCCTTGATTTCCCGGACGATGGTCTGGAAGTTGGACTGGCCGAAGGGAACATAGTGTTCGCGCCAGGCGGATTCCGGGATGCCCTTGGTCTTCCAGTATCCCTTCAGGATCTTGTTGATCGTCCGCGGCCACACATAGTCGCTACCGATCATGTAGAAGCGCTTGGCGCCGCCTCCGCTCGGGCTCATCAGATATTCGACTGCGGGGAGCACGGAACTGCTGGGGGGCGAATTCAGGTAGACCACGTTTTTCGAATCCTCCTCGCCCTCGAAGTGGAGCGGATAGAACAGCAGGCTGTCCTGCGCCTCAACCACCGGCAGGACGGACTTGCGCGAAACGGAAGTCCAGCACCCGAAGATGGCGGCCACCTTGTCGCTCAGGATCAGCCGCTTGGATAGCTGGGCATACATCGGCCAATCCGAACCTGGATCGACGACGACGCCCTCGACCTTGCGTCCGAGCACACCGCCGCGTGCATTGATCTGGTCGATGGTCATCAAGGACATGTCCTTGAGGAGCGACTCGTTGTTGGCCATCGTCCCCGACTGGGAAAACAGCAGGCCGAGTTTGATGGGGTCCTTGTTTCCGGCAGCTAGGACCGACTGCGGCAGAACCGTTCCTGCCGTGGCAACTACGCTCGAACCGAGAGCGGAGAGGAATACGCGTCTTTTCATGCCAAAGCTCCAACAAAAGTAGGGGTCCAAAAAACAAATAAAAAAAGCCCGAAACCAGGCGTGCTGGTTTTCGGGCTTCTATGGCCGGTGCCGCTCGAGACGACTTTGTCAGGAGCGACTTTCATGATGTCGGATGGATCGAAGCCTGAAGGCTCGTGGCAATGCCGACGGCAAAGGAAATGCAAGGGGCGTGCCAGATCCTCTGCGGATCAGCGGCCAACCGGCCGCGCCTTTGAGAACCAGCCGAAGTGCAGAGGCATCCCGCTCTTGAGAATGCCTGGACAAGCACGATTCTTGCTGGAGCTGGCCAGCGTCCAATCGAAACGCAAGACCCCCCAACATGGCGCGCAATGCACGCCTTTCGTGCATGGCCACATGCAAAAGCCCCGATTTGGGGACGCATCCTTTCTCGCGGCATTCCATCTATCACTCGCAATGGCACACACCAAAGACGGCCCCATCAAGATCGGCGTTCTCTATTCCACCACCGGCGTGACCTCGACCGTCGAGGAGACGCAGCAGCGTGCGGTGATCATGGCGGCAGAGGAGGTGAATCGCGACGGCGGCGTTCTGGGTCGCGAGATTGAACTGGTTTGCCTGAATCCCGAAAGCAATCCACGCCGCTACGCGGGCCTCGCCGAGCAACTCATCCTTGAACACGACGTGCGCCTCCTCTTCGGCTGCTACATGTCCAGTACCCGCAAGGCGGTGATTCCAATCGTCGAGCGGCATAACGCCCTGCTGTTCTACGCCACACCCTATGAGGGTTTCGAGTACAGCAGAAACGTGATTTACGCGGGTGCTGCGCCGAACCAGAATTCACTTCCCCTTGCGGGATTCATGCTCTCGAACTTTGGCTCGCGCGTGTGGATGGTCGGCTCGGACTACATCTGCCCATACGAGTCCAACCGTGTCATGAGCGATCTCATTCTCGAGCGCGGCGGCGAGAAGATCTCGGAAACCTATCTTCCGCTCGACGCGACCTGGGAGAGTTATCTCGACGTGGCCCGGAGGATCAAGAGCGCCATGCCGGACTTCATCTTCTCGACCGTGGTCGGCGAGGGCATCACGCTCCTGCATCGCGCATTCGCGACCGTGGGACTCGACCCCTACGCGGTGCCCATCGCCAGCCACATGACCAGCGAAGCGGAGATCGCAATCATGGGCGCCGACCTGGCGGAAGGCCACATCACCTGCGCCGCCTACTTTCAGTCTGTCGATACACCCGAGAACAGGCATGCCATCGCACGCTATCGCGAGCGCTTCGGCGAGCAGCTTGTCACCAATATGTGCTGGGAGGCGGCATATTTCCAAATGCACATGCTCGCCGACGCCATCCGGCGCGTCGGAAGCGACGATCCGGAGCACCTGCTCCGCGTTCTTCCAGGCCTTGAGTACGACGCTCCTCAGGGCCGCGTCCGCATCGACGAGCACAACCACCACACCTACCTTCAGCCGCGGATCGGTCGGGCCAATGCGCACGGCCAGTTCGACATTCTGGTCAGCGCGCCTGAGCGCGCAAAAGCCGACCCTTACGTGGTTTCCCACTCGACGCCGGACTGGCTGGGCACAGTGGGCAAGAATATGCAGGGATCGGAGGACCGGGAATGATGCGCGTACCCGAACACGCTTCGGTCCTGCGACAGATTCGGTCGCTCCAGGTGGTCGTGATCCACCCACAGGACCAGGACGGCGAAGAGCTGTCCGCCCAACTCCACCGCATCGGCTGCAATGTGCA
>JAQTVS010000071.1 GCA_028706735.1 Thiomonas sp. | reverse complement strand
CGCGCTCGGTCATGCCGGGGTAATGCTCCAGTTCCATCGCCTGCACATGGCCCGGATCGCAGACTCCAAGATGATGGTCGCGGCACAGGCCGATGAAGCTGGCGATCGCCCCCACCTCTGGCCGTCCGGCGCGCAGTGCCTGCGTTTGCGCGCCAAGATCGAACGGCGCGGCCTGGATGCGGACGGTGATCGGCGTCATGTCTTCAGCCGCCTGTGACCGGAGGGAAAAAAGCCACCTCGCAGCCGGGCTGCAGGGCCGTCTGCGGATCGCACATCACCTGATTGCAGGCCATGCGCAGCGGCTTGTCAGCGGCCAGCGCCAGGGCGTAGCGCCCCCCCTGCGCCCGCAGCCAGTCGCGCGCCTGGCCGACGGTCTGCACGGCTTCGGGCAGATCGTGGGTCTCTTGCGTCAGGCCGACGATTTCGCGCACGCTGGCGAAGTAACGCACTTGCACTCGCATGGTTCAGCCTTGCAACAGAGAGGAAAACGGCAGATAGCGCACGGTATCGCCACGCTGGATGGGATGCTGCGGCGGGTTGTCCACCAGCCCGTCCGCCCAGACGGTGGAGGTGAGCACGGCGGCATTCTGCGAGGGAAACAGCTCGGCCTCGCCCTGGGCGTTGAGCCGCACGCGCAGGTATTCGCGCCGCTTGTCGGGACGGGGCCAGTCGAACGCGGCGATCACAGGTTGGCTGACCCGCGCCGTCTGCGCCACGCCTTGCAGCGCGAGCAGGTAGGGACGGACAAACAGCAGGAAGGTGACGAAACTCGACACCGGGTTGCCCGGCAGGCCAATGAACGCGGCCACGGCGCCCTGCACCCCTTCACCCTGGCCCGCCTCGCGGCGCACAAGGCCATAGGCCAGCGGCTTGCCCGGCTTCATGGCGATCTGCCACAAATCCAGCGCGCCCTCGGCTTGCACTGCGGGCTTGACATGATCTTCCTCGCCGACCGACATGCCGCCGGTGGAGACGATGAGATCATGCTGCTGCGCGGCCTGGCGCAGCACGGCGCGGGTGGCGTCGATCCGGTCTGGAACGATGCCGAAATCCGTCACCTCGCAACCCGCGGCCTGCAGCAGCGCCTGGATGACAAAGCGGTTGGAGTTGTAGATGGCGCCGGGGCGCAGCGGCTCGCCCGGCATGGCGAGTTCGTCGCCGGTGAACAGAATGGCCACGCGCGGCCTGCGGCGCACGGTCAGCGCCGCCACGCCAACGGAAGCCGCCAGCCCCAAATCCTGCGGGCGCAGACGCTGCCCGGCGGACAGCACCACGCTGCCCGCCTCCACGTCCAGCCCGCGCCGCCGCACCCAGTCACCCGGTTTGGGCTGGGTGTTGATGCACACTGCATCGCCCTCGACAGTGCATTGCTCCTGCATGACCACGGCATCGGCACCCGGCGGAATGAACCCGCCGGTAAAAATGCGCGCCGCTGTGCCCGCTTGCAGGGGCAGCGGCAGGGCGCCGGCCGGAATGCGCTGGCTCACCGGCAAGCGCACGCCAACGGCAGACACGTCCGAACTGCGCAGGGCGTAGCCGTCCATCGCGGTGTTGTCGGCGGGCGGCACGTCGATGGAGGAGCGCACGTCCTGCGCCAGCACGCGCCCCAGCGCGGCGGAAATGGGCAGGGTGTCGGTCTCAACGATTGGGCGTGCCGCAGCAAGCAGGCGCTGCAGGGCGAGATCCGGATCGATCAGGGCAGAGGCAGGAGCAGTCATGGCTGATAGTCGAATTTGCAGGCATTGTCCAACAACCAGGCGCCCACGGCAGCCGGGGTGTTGATATCAAGGATCGCCGCAGGGACGGGCGCGGGAAGATGCTGCGGCGAGTCGGTGGCAAGAGCCAGAATCTGCGGATCGTCGGGGTAGCACAGCGGCCGCCCGGTGCTGGAGCGCCAGACCTCGATCTTGGGCAAACGCGCGTATTTGAAGCCTTCGACAAACACCCAGTCGACCTGGGGGTCGAGCATGCGCAGCAGTTCGGGCACGCCAAGTTCCTGCGGCTGTGGCAGGCGGCGTTGCAGCGCAATCAGCGCGTCAGACGCGGCCAGCACCTCATGCGCGCCCGCCTCGCGGTGACGCCATGTGTCCTTGCCCGGATGATCGATATCGAAGCGGTGATGCGCGTGCTTGAGCACCGAAACGCGCAGGCCGTCGAGGACGAAATGCTGCACCAGCGTTTCGACCAGCGTGGTTTTGCCACTGCCGGAAAATCCGGCAAAGCCGACGACTTTCATCAGACGACGGTTGCCCCCGTGGTGCAGTGCATGGCGATGTAGGACTTCACCGCCTCCACCTCGGTCGGCATGACCGCGAAGCGCTGCGGGCGACGCTCCAGATCCTCCAGGCATGCGGGCCGGGGCGGAGCGACGCCGAGCGCTTCCTGGATGGTTTCGGGAAATTTTGCGGCCAGCGCGGTTTCGAGCACCAGCATGGGAATGCCGGGCTCCTGGTGCGCGCGCGCGACTTTCACGCCGTCCGCGGTATGGGTGTCGATCAACATCGCGCTGCCCTGCCACACACTGCGGATGGTGGCCAGGCGATCGGCATGGGTGCTGCTGCCGGAGGCAAATCCATACTCTGTCCCCACCTTGGAAAACGCCGGGTCGGCGGACAGGTCGAACAGGCCTTTTTGCTGCAGCTCGGTGGAGAACAGCGCGTTCAGCCGCCTGGCGTCGCGGCCCAGCAGATCGAACACGAAGCGCTCGAAGTTCGAGGCTTTGGAGATGTCCATCGACGGGCTGGAGGTGTGGTGTGTTTCCGCCGACTTGCGCGGGCGATAGAGGCCAGTGCGGAAAAACTCGTCGAGCACGTTGTTCTCGTTGGTGGCCAGCACCAGCTTGCGGATCGGCAGGCCCATCATGCGCGCCACATGGCCTGCACAGATGTTGCCGAAGTTGCCCGAGGGCACGGTGAAGCTGACCTGCTCGCCATTGCTGCGCGTGGCCTGGAAATAGCCGGCGAAGTAATAGACGATCTGCGCCGCCAGCCGCGCCCAGTTGATGGAATTGACCGTGCCGATGCGCCAGCGGCGCTTGAAGTCGAGATCGTTGGACACGGCCTTGACCATGTCCTGCGCATCGTCGAATACGCCCTGCACCGCGATATTGTGGATGTTGGCGTCGGCCAGCGAGTACATCTGCGCGGTCTGGAACGCGCTCATCTTGCCGAAGGGCGAGAGCATGAACACACGGATGCCGCGCTTGCCGCGCATGGCATATTCGGCCGCGCTGCCGGTATCGCCCGAAGTGGCGCCGAGGATGTTCAGTTCGGCGTGCTGGCGGGCCAGTGCGTACTCGAACAGATTGCCGAGCAACTGCATGGCCATGTCCTTGAACGCCAGCGTCGGCCCTTCGGACAGGCCCAGCAGCGCCATGCCTGGGTCGCCTTTCAGGGGCTTGAGCGGGGCGATGCGCGCATCGCCGCCGAACACCTCGGCGGTGTAGGTCTTGGCAATCAGGCCACGCAGATCGTCCGCGGGAATGTCGGTGATGAAACGCGACAGGATTGCATGCGCCAGATCGGCATAGGACAGCCCACGCCATTGCGCCAGGGTGGCAGCGTCGATCTGCGGATAGCGCTCGGGCAGGTAGAGCCCGCCATCGGGCGCGAGTCCTTCAAGCAGAATGTCGGAAAACCCGCGGGTGGCGGACTCGCCGCGTGTGCTCAAGTAACGCATCAGCGCAGCTCCTCTTTACGAATGCGCACGATGGGCGCATGCACGCTGGGCAAGGCCTGCATGCATGCCATGGCGGCGTTCATGCGCGCCTCCTGCGTATCGTGGGTGAGCATGATGACGTCGGTCTGATGCTCGCCCTCCCCGGCTTCGCGCTGGATCAGGCCGTCGATGGAAATGCCCTCTTCAGCCAGGATGCGGGTGAGATCGGCCAGCACGCCGGCCCGGTCGGCCACGCGCAGCCGCAGGTAATAGGCGGTGACCACCCGGTCCATCGGCAGGATGGGCAGGTCGCTCATCGCGTCGGGCTGGAAGGCCAGATGCGGCACGCGGTGCTCGGGATCGGCGGTGTGCAGCCGGGTCACGTCCACCAGATCGGCGATGACGGCGGAGGCCGTGGGCTCCGAGCCCGCGCCCTTGCCGTAATACAGGGTCGGGCCCACCGCGTCGCTCTGCACCACCACCGCGTTCATCGCACCTTCGACATTGGCGATCAGGCGTGTGGCTGGAATCAGCGTCGGATGCACGCGCAACTCGATGCCCTTGTCGGTATGCTTGGTGATGCCCAGCAACTTGATGCGATAGCCCAGTTGCTCGGCGTAGCGAATGTCCGCCGCCTGCAGCGCGGTGATGCCTTCGACATAAGCCTTGTCAAACTGCACCGGCACGCCAAACGCGATGGCGCAAAGGATTGTGGCCTTGTGCGCCGCGTCCACGCCTTCGATGTCGAAGGTCGGGTCGGCCTCGGCGTAGCCCAGCGCCTGCGCCTGCTTAAGCGCAGTGGCGAAATCCAGCCCCTTGTCGCGCATCTCGGACAGGATGAAGTTGGTCGTGCCATTGATGATGCCGGCGATCCACTCGATCCGGTTGCCCGCCAGCCCTTCGCGCACCGCCTTGATGATGGGAATGCCACCCGCCACCGCTGCCTCGAAGGCCACCATCACACCCTTGGCCTGCGCTGCGGCGAAGATCTCGTTGCCATGCAGGGCGAGCAAGGCCTTGTTCGCCGTGACCACGTGCTTGCCCGCACCAATCGCGGCCAGCACCAACTCCCGCGCCGAACTGATGCCGCCCATGAGTTCGACCACGATGTCAATGTCGGGCCGGGTGGCCAGCGCCATGAAATCGGTGGTGATGGGCAATGCGCCGCCCAAAGCCGCGCGCGCCTTGCCGGGGTTGCGCGCCGCAATCGCTGCGATCGCAATGCCGCGCCCGGCACGGCGTTGCAATTCTTCCTGATTCCGCGCCAGCACCGTCACCACGCCGCTGGCCACCGTGCCTGCGCCCAAGAGGGCAATCTGTAAAGGTTTCATAAAGAGCGAGGGAAGGATTCAGGCCGCGGCGCGGGAGCGCTTGCGGAGAGATTCGAGGAAGCGTGCAATGCGGCCGACGGCTTCGGTCAGATCGTCCGCGTTGGGCAGGAAGACCAGCCGGAAATGGTCGGGCTGCGGCCAGTTGAAGCCGGTGCCCTGCACGATGAGCACCTTCTCCTGCGCCAGCAGATCGTAGGCAAACTGCTGGTCGTCGGTGATCGGGTAAATCTTGGGATCGAGCCGCGGAAACATATACAGCGCAGCCTTCGGGTTCACCACGCTGACGCCCGGAATCTGCGTCAGCAGCGCATAGGCCAGATCGCGCTGCTTGGTCAGGCGGCCATGCGGCGCCACCAGATCCTTGATGCTCTGATAGCCGCCCAGCGCGGTCTGAATGGCCAACTGCCCCGGTGTGTTGGCGCACAGACGCATCGAGGCCAGCATGGTGAGTCCCTCGATGTAGTCGCGCGCATGCCGCTTGTTCCCCGACACCACCATCCAGCCCGAGCGATAGCCGCAGGAGCGGTAGTTCTTCGACAGGCCGTTGAAGGTGATGAACAGCACATCGTCGGCCAGCGAGGCGATGCTGGTATGGGTGTTGCCGTCATACAGCGTCTTGTCGTAAATCTCGTCGGCGAACACGATGAGCTCATGCTCGCGCGCCACCTGCACGATCTCTTCGAGCAGTTCGCGCGGGTACAAGGCCCCCGTCGGGTTGTTGGGGTTGATCACCACGATGGCCCGGGTGTTGGCCGTGATCTTGCTGCGGATGTCGGCAATATCCGGATACCAGTCCGACTGCTCGTCGCAGATGTAATGCACCGGCTTGCCGCCGGACAGCGCCACCGACGCGGTGTAGAGCGGATAGTCCGGCGCGGGGATGAGCACCTCATCGCCGTTGTTGAGCAACGCGTTCATGCTCATATTGATGAGCTCGGACGCCCCGTTGCCGATGAACACATCGTCAATGCTCACCCCGGCGATGCCCTTTTCCTGGGTGTAGTGCACGATGGACTTGCGCGGCGCGAACAAGCCCTTGGAATCGGTGTAGCCCGCAGCACTCGGCAGGTTGTGGATCATGTCCTGCACGATCTCGTCGGGCGGCTCGAAGCCGAAGACGGCCAGATTGCCGATATTGAGCTTGATGATCCGCTGGCCATCCTCTTCCATTTGCCGCGCTTTGTCGAGCACGGGGCCGCGGATGTCGTAACAGACATCGGCCAATTTGTCGGACTTCCGGAATTCGCGCACAAGCACCTCACTGGATCAACTTCGAAAACGCCCCATCGCACGCACACGCGTCGGATCTGCCCACGCAGCGCCTGGGGAGACCGGCCTGCACCTAATCGCAAACCGAAGGGCGAACCCTATAATTTACCTTGATCTGCAAACCCGGCCTCTGGATTACCCTGGGTTTGAACGGAATTCTGTCCCGGAAAAACCGCCAGCTGGACCACCGCAGCCGCTATGAAACTCCAGCCCGATTTCGCCCCAGACACGCAGATGGTCTCCGCCTACGGGCCGGGCTATGTCGAGGTCAACGGGGTGCGGCACACCACCGCTTGCGTCTTTGCACCGCAGCAAGCGCCACGGCCCTGGAGCGTGGAGCGCGCCAGCACGCTGCAGTCCACGCACATCGAGACATTGCTGACTGAACCGCTGCCTGAACTCGTGCTCATCGGCACTGGCGCACATCAGCATCTGCTCGCGCCTGCCTTGATGCGCCAACTCATCGCGCAGCGCATCGGCTGGGAGGTCATGGACACCGCCGCCGCCTGCCGCACTTACAACATTCTGGCCGGTGAAGGCCGCCGGGTTCTGGCGGCCTTGATCGTGGAATGAAGCCGCACTTTGCGGCGCAAGATAAAATAAGGTTTTACGTCCGAGCGTTTTCTCCCGCGACAATCAAAACTGATCACAACGCGGGGGCAAAACGGAGCAGCAGCCCAGCAGGAGACTTCATGGCTTTGGTCTTGAATAAAGTGGTTCCCGATTTCGAAGCCGCCGCCACCAGTGGCGTGCAATTCAGCCCGAAAAACTATCTGGGCAAAAAAGTTGTTCTTTACTTCTACCCCAAGGACATGACGCCCGGTTGCACCACCGAGTCCATGCACTTCCGCGACAACTTTGCGGCGTTTGAACAGGCCAATGCCGTGATTTTCGGCATCTCGCGCGACAACCTGCTGTCGCATGAAAAATTCAGGGAACACCTTGAATTGCCGTTTGACCTGATCGCCGATACGGAAGAAAAGCTCTGCCATATGTTCGGCGTGGTGAAGAACAAGATCATGTACGGCAAAAAGGTCAAGGGCATCGAGCGCAGCACTTTCGTCATCGACGCCGACGGCGTGCTCCGCCAGGAGTGGCGCGGCGTCAAGGTGGCCGGGCATGTGGATGAAGTGCTCGACGTCATCCAGAAACTCTGAACCCAAACCACCCAAGCGCGGCGCTTTGTCTTGAACATCAGATCCCGCAGCACGTCAGAACCTCGCGCAGACAACGCGATCTGCATAGGTTGCTTTGGCAGCACGGAACTGCTGTCAGCCCCGCTTGACAACAACATGATCGCCGCCGCACTGTTGCCAGACAGCCGGCGGTTTTTTATCGCCCACGCAGGGTGCGCCGCTTTGCCCCTCTAACTCCCCCATCCGACTGCCCGCCCCATGCCCCTGCCTCCCCCGCCAAAATCCATGGGCAGCCTGCTGACGCAAGCTGTCAAGCCCGCCACGACCTCCACCCAGCCGGAAGGGCCAGCGCGCAACAGGGTTGTGACAGCGGCGAAGCAGGCCGTCACGCCCCCGTTGGCGGCATCGCCTGCGTATGCACCGGCAAGCATGCCGACGCCCGTACCCGTGCCGGCGGCAACGACAGACCGCGCCACTGCCGTGGAGCTGCCCAGTGAAAAACCCGCCGCCGCCAAACGTAGCGCCGTTCGCCTGGAGCCTGCCAAGCTCTTCGTGCTCGACACCAATGTGCTGCTGCATGATCCGATGTCGCTCTATCGCTTTGAAGAGCACGATATCTATCTGCCCATGGTCACTCTGGAAGAGCTGGACGCGCACAAGAAGGGGCTGTCGGAGGTGGCGCGCAACGGCCGCCAGGTGAGCCGAGAATTGGACGCACTCGTAGCCGATACCGGAAGCGGCATCGATCAGGGCATTGCGCTCAACCGCACGGGGCATGCCGAGGCCAAGGGTCGGCTGTTCTTCCAGACCCGCGCACACGATGTGGAGTTGCCCATTGCCCTGCCGCAGGGCAAGGCGGACAACCAGATCCTGGCGGTGCTGCAGGATCTCACCCACATCCATGCCGAGCGTCCGGTGGTGCTGGTGTCCAAGGACATCAATATGCGCGTCAAGGCGCGCGCCCTCGGACTGCACGCCGAAGACTACGCCAACGACAAGACGCTCGATGACGTCGATCTGCTTTATTCCGGCATGATGGTGCTGCCTCCCGATTTCTGGGATCGGCAGGCCAAGTCGGTGGAGAGCTGGCAGCAGGGCGGCAACACCTTCTACCGGGTCCAGGGCAAATTTGTCGCGCAGATGCTGGTCAACCAGGCGGTGTACTGGGAGAGCGGCGGCGCGCCGCCGCTGTACGCCCGGGTCAAGGAGATCCGCGCCAACACTGCGGTGTTGCAGGTCATGCGCGACCATGCCCATCAGAAAAACGCCATCTGGGGCGTCACGGCGCGCAACCGCGAGCAGAACTTCGCCCTCAACCTGCTGATGGACCCGGAAGTCGATTTCGTCACCCTGGCGGGGCAAGCCGGCACAGGCAAGACCCTGCTCGCCCTCGCCGCCGGCTTGTCGCAAGTGCTCGACGCGCGCCGATACAACGAAATCATCGTCACCCGCGTCACTGTTCCTGTGGGCGAGGACATCGGCTACCTGCCTGGCACCGAAGAAGAAAAGATGGGGCCCTGGATGGGCGCGCTCGACGACAACCTCGAAGTGCTCAACCAGAGCGAAGGGGGCAACTCGGGCGGGGAATGGGGCCGCGCCGCCACGCAGGATCTCATCCGTTCCAAGATCAAGATCAAGAGCATGAACTTCATGCGCGGGCGCACCTTCCTCAACAAATACGTCATCATCGACGAGGCGCAAAATCTGACGCCCAAACAGATGAAAACCCTGATCACCCGCGCCGGACCGGGCACCAAGCTGGTGTGCATGGGCAATATCGCGCAGATCGACACCCCATACCTGACCGAAGGAAGTTCCGGCATGACCTTTGTGGTCGACCGTTTCAAGGGCTGGGGGCACAGCGGCCACGTCACCCTCGCCCGCGGGGAACGCAGCCGTCTGGCCGATTACGCCAGCGAGGTGCTGTAAAGGGAAAAGCTGGCGCGCAATCAGAACTCGCGCGTCAGGTTCTCGAACCGTGTGAGGGGTTTGATAAAGGCGAGATGCACAACGCCGATCGGCCCGTTGCGCTGCTTGCCGATAATGACCTCGGCCACGCCGGCGTCCTTCGAGTCCTTGTTGTAGACCTCATCGCGGTAGATGAACAGAATCACGTCCGCGTCCTGCTCGATGGCGCCCGATTCCCGCAGATCGCTCATCACCGGACGCTTGTCGGTGCGCTTTTCCAGGTCGCGGTTGAGCTGCGACAGGGCAATGACCGGGCAGTGCAATTCCTTGGCCAAGGCTTTGAGCGAACGCGAGATTTCAGAAATTTCCGTCGCGCGGTTTTCCCCGTCGCGCGAGGACGACATAAGCTGAAGGTAATCCACCACGATCAGGCCAAGACGTCCGCCAAACTGGCGCGCAAGGCGGCGTGAGCGGGCGCGCAATTCCAGCGGATTGAGCGCCGGCGTTTCATCGATGTGCATGTGCACATCCTGCAGGCGCTCAATGGTCTCTGGCAGGCGCGTCCATTCATCTTCGGAGAGCTGGCCGGTGCGCAGATGGCTCTGGTCGATCCGGCCCATCGAACCCACCACCCGCAACACCAGTTGCGACGCGCCCATTTCCATGCTGAACACCGCCACGGGCAGCTGCTCGTTGATCGCCACATGCTCGGCAATGTTCAGCGAAAACGCGGTCTTGCCCATCGACGGGCGACCGGCGACGATGACCAGATCGCCCGGCTGCAGACCCGCGGTCATGCGGTCGAGATCGGCGAAGCCGGTGGGCACGCCCGTCGTATCAGCGCCGCCGCGCTCGGCCAGTTCGCTCACCCGCTTGAGGAGTTCGCCCAGCAAGCCTTTCATTGACTGGAACCCGGCGGCGGATTTAGCCCCCTCCTCCGATATGGCGCAGATGCGCGATTCGGCTTCGTCAAGAATCTGCTGCACCCCGCGCCCCTGCGGATTCAGAGCGTTTTGCGCTATGTCATCGCTGATCGTGACCAACTGGCGCAGCACCGAGCGCTCGCGCACGATTTCGGCGTAGCGCCGGATATTGGCCGCACTCGGCACGCTCTGCGCGAGCGAATTCAGATAAGGCAGGCCGCCGCACTCCTCGTGCTTGCCGATGGATTGCAGCGCTTCCAGCACGGTGATCACATCTGCCGGTTTGCTCAGGTT
>JAQTVS010000070.1 GCA_028706735.1 Thiomonas sp. | reverse complement strand
CACCTGGTCGACCTGCGCGGCGGTGACATCGAACTGCGTCTGATGCTGGCGCAGCGTTATGTGCGCATCGGCAAATCGCAACAGGCCCTCGACGCCCTGGGCACGCTGCGAAGCCCGCAGGCCGACGCCCTGCGGCTGCAGATCTGGAAAACCCGCTGGTTCGACGCGCGCGCCCTCAATCAGCCAACCAAGGAGGCGCAGGCGCGCCGGGCGCTCTCCGCCCTGCTGCAACACACCCAACCCGCCAACTTCAACGCATGGCGCAACACGTTGGTCTTGCTGCAAGGGCTGGACGACCCCCAGGCCGTGCAGCGTCTCGCTGGCATGGTGACCCGCTTTTTGCCGCTGCCGCCCGCCGCCGCACTGCAAGCCGCCCGCCTGCTGGCGGGCGTGCATGCCGAGCCGCTGGCGGCGCAGGTTCTGTTCGCCACCGCCAAGACCCGGGTGACCGACGCCGAGCGCCAGCAACTCATCGAGCAGGCCGCCCGCGCCCTGCTGGCCTCCGGCGATCCGAAGCAGGCCTACCACCAGACCGCTGCGGCGCTGGGCAAAGGCGCGGTCGCGCCGCAAATGGCCTGGTTCATGGTGCGGCTCGCGTTGGGCGCGAACCAACCCGCCGAGTCCGGTGAATGGTTGCGCAAAGCAGTCGATCTCAACCTGCCTGCCGCTACGCTTGGAAACACCCTCACCCCAACGCAGCGCGAACTGGCCTGGCAGGTGCTGCTGGCTGGAGGCGATCTGCGCGGCGCGGTGCACATTGCCGATGCCGCGTTGTCGAAGGAACCGGGCAACCGCACCTGGGCCGAGCGCCGTGCGCAGGTGCTGGAGTGGAGCAGCCAGCCCGACGCCGCCATGCAGCAGTGGATCGACCTGCTGCGCGCCGAGTTCAGCCGCCACGCGCTCGACGAGCTGCGTCGTCTGGCGCTCGCGCTGCATTCGAGCAGCGGCCAGGACGCCTATTGGGAACAACGCGCCGCGCACACCACGCTGACTGCGGCCGAATGGCTGCAATACGCCCAGGCGCTGGAAGTCCGCGGCCATCCCGAGAAGGCGGTCAGCATTCTGCGCCAGGCCGCGATCACGCAACCCAAAGTGCTGGTATCACTGGCTTGGCTGCTGGGCAATATGGGCGAGGTGGATGCGTCGCTGTCCACCTACGCCGAGGCGCTCAAGCGCGGCACACTCGATCTGCGCGGCAGCATCGACTACGCCACCGCCCTGCTGCAAAGCGGCCAGTTCGAGCAGGCACGGCACGTTCTGGAAGTCACGCAACATCTGCCGGGTGATCTGACTGACGCGACGACCCCATCGGGTTCTCTGTGCGCGAACGGCGCGGCCAGCGCCTCTGGGCAAACCAATCAGGCTGCCGGCCAAGTCCCCGGCCCTCTGCAACTCTTCGCGCGGAGTTGCAACGACATCAGCCTGCTCGCCGCGCACCAAAGCCTGCTGGGCGACATCGCCTGGGACATGGGCGAGCTGCGCAGCGCCGAGGCCGCCTACGGCAGCATCTGGAACAGCCCGCAGCTGCGCGACCACATCAAGCCCTATCAGCTTCAGCGCTTCATCGTCCTCACGCAAAAATCGCAGGGCGATGTCGTGGCGCTGCGCCTGCTGCCACAAGCCTGGGCCCGGGCGCCGTCGGAGGCGCTGGCTCTGTTGTGGCTGCAATCGCTGGTGCGCCAGCCCAGCCAGAAAGGCATCGAGGAATGGCAGCGTGTGGTGCTGGACAGCGCGGCGGGCGCCGCCTTGCGCGAGCAGCCGCAGATGTATGCGGCGCGGGCGCAAGTGTGGCGCGCCCTGGGCCGCACCGACCGGGCGCTGGCCGATCTGCGCGAGGCGCTGCGCCTGTCTCCGGGCAATACCGACAACCAGATCGCCCTGCTGTGGATGCTGATCGACAACAACCAGCTCGACGCCCTGCGGCAGGACGCGGCACGCTACAGCCGCAGCCTGCAAGGCTTGCCCGATGGTCTGGACGTGCTGTCCGCCGCCGCCCAGACCCTGGGCGACACGGCCGGGGCGTTGCGCTACAGCCAACAGATGTACCCGCGCAAAAAAACCGATGCGCTGTGGCTGCTGAACTATGGCGACCTGCTGGCGCAGGCCGGTGACGGCCGCCGCGCCCAGGCGGCCTACAACCAGTCTTGGGCGCTGCTGCGAGCGCCCGCCAAGCGCGCCATTCCGGGCAAGGCCACCGACAAGAGCCTGGACGCGCTGCTCGCCCGGCTGCGCCTGAGCCACAGCCGGCTCGACGGCGCGGGCCAGCAGGCGCTGCTGGATCAGTTGCGCGACAAGCTGCGCAGTGGCAGTCTGAGCGGCCAGCAAACCCTGCAGGCCAACGCCGCGATTGCCGATTGGCTGCTGCGGCTGGACACCACTTCGGCGGCGCGCTGGTGGCTGGCGCGGCGCGTGCTCACACCGGCGGCGCGGCAGTCCATCGAACTGCAGACGGCCTTGCGCGACAACGACCGGGAGGCTGTCAACAGGCTTCTGCACCAAGGCGCCGCCCGCCATCTGCTGCCCCAGGACCGGACGGAAGCCGAGCGCGTTGCGGGCCATCCGATGCGGGCGCTGGCCACCGCCGAGCAGGTGCTGGAGGCCGCCGCCGAGCGCGGGCAGGACAACCCGGCGCTGCAAGCCCTGGCCCGGCAAACCGCCGAGCAGCAACTCGCGCTGGCGCACCGCGCCACAGTCACGCTGGAGCATCGCCAGATCAACAACGTGATCCGCCAGGGGCCGGTGCTGCGGCAGTCGCTGCAACTCGGCGGGCAGTGGCGGCTGCAGGCGCAGGCCAGCCGCCAGTCCATGCGCAGCAACAACACCGCCGCGCTGGTCGGCGTGCCCTCATCCTGGAGCGACGCGCAGATCGGCCTGCAATGGCAGGGCGAGCATTCGCAATTCGGCGGCGCACTGACGCACAACACCGCCGTGGGCGCGCTCAATGGCTGGCGCATCGAGGGCGGCGCGTGGCTGCCCGGCAGCGTCCGCACGCAGGTGCAGGCCGAGCACAACGCCGTGGCCGACGAGTCCGGCCCGCTGCAGATCGCTGGCAGCCGCAACCGCCTGCAACTGCGCCTGTCGCGCGACTTCGGGCGGGTGTGGGCCAACGTGAGCACGGCGCTCATGTCCTACGACACCCGCCACGGCAATCCGCTGGGGCATGGCGCGAGCACGCAGTTCGAACTCGGGTTCTGGCTCCTCCGCAGCGAGCCCGATCTGAGTGTGAAGCTGCTGGGCTATTCCAACCAATTCAGCGCCGACCGCGGACCGCCGCTGCCCTCCTATGCCCCGCTAGTTCCTGACGGCGCCGCGCCGAACGCCGCGTTTTTCATGCCGGCCGGTGACGATGTGTACGGCCTGGGCTTCGGCTTCAATATGGCGCACAGCGACACCTACACCCGCCGCTGGCTGCCGTATGCCGAGGTCGATGTGCTGCAATCTCGCAGATTGGGATTGACCAACAACCTGAATCTGGGCATCCACGGCCCGATGTTCGGGCCTGACGAACTGTCTTTGAGTTACCAGCGCCAGCAAAACACCTCGGGCCTGAACCGGCAGTGGCAAGTGCAGTACCGTTTGTGGTTCGGTCGATGACCGCGTTCTTTTCACCATGATGAAGCAGGAGAGTCCCATGTCCCTATCTTCCCCTACACGCGCCCCCGCGCGCCGGGCCGCGCTCGGCTTGGCCAGCGCAGCGGCGATGCTGCTCGCGGGCTGCGCCGTCACCGCCCTGCCCGGCCAGCCGCTCAGCGTGCCAGCGGACGGCAAATTCGCCGTGCTGCCCCTGAGCAACGCCACTGATACGCCGCTGGTCGAGCGCCGGGCGCAGGCCATCACCGTGTCCTTGCTGCAGCAAAAAGGCCTGCGTGATGTGGTGGTCTATCCGCAAAAGGCGAGCGACAACCCGCTGGATGCCGAGCCCGCAGCCAGCGGCACGCAAGCGCTGGCCTGGGCCAAGCAGCAGGGCGCACGCTATGCGCTGTCGGGCACGGTCACCGAGTGGCGCTACAAGACCGGTGTGGACAGCGAGCCCGCCGTGGGCATCACCCTGCAGGTTGCCGACGTGGCCACCGGCCAGGTGGTGTGGAGCGCCAGCGGCGGACGCTCGGGCTGGGGCTATCAGGCGCTTGCCGCCGTGGGGCAATCGCAGATCGAGTCCTTGCTGCGCGGCATCCGCGTGACGGCGACTGCCGAAAAACCCGCGGCCAAACCCTGAACCACACGGTGCAGCCCGCCGCATGAAACTCGACAAACTCTCCACCCGCGTCAGCCGCCGCATGCGCGCCGAGTCGGCACGCATGCGCTGGGGATGGCTGCGCTACTGGCGGCCAAACACCCAGTCGGGGCGGCTGGTGGCGATGTTCGAGAGCGTGCTGCTGCCGGTGCTGGTCCTGTGGCTGGGCTGGACGCTGCGGCCGAACGATCCGCTGGGCGCGCACGCCGGGTTCCCCTGGGTCTGGTTCGCCCCCTGGCTGATCGCGGTGCGCTACGGCGCGGGTTACGGTCTGTTCGGCGTGGCGTTTTATGCCGCCTTCTGGAAGTTCGCCCCGATGCTGTTCGGGTTGACAGCAGGCGCCGAATTCCCTTCCGAATTCTTTCTTGGCGGCATGTTGATGACCCTGATCCTGGGTGAGTTCGGCGCGGCATTCCGCAACCGCCAGGTGTTGCACCGCGAGGTCACCAAAGACCTGACGGCGCGGCTGGAACGCACCAAGCGTCGGCTGTTCGTCATCAAGGAGGCGCTCTCCACACTGGAGCAGGAGCTCACCGACCGCCCCATGACCCTGCGCGACGCCCTGCTCGATCTGCGCCGCACCTTCACCTTTCAGGGCAACCGCCCGGCACTCACCGCCCCCGCGGCCACCCCCGGCTTGCCCGCCCCGGCGCCGCTGCCCGACCCGCGCGCCTTTCTGCAGTTGCTCAGCCAATCGTGCCGACTGGTCGAGGCCGGGATTTTTGTCCGCGAGATCAGCCCCGAAGGACTGCAATGGCGGCTCGCCGCGTCTCTCGGGCAGACCCTGCCCGCGCTCGATCTGGAGGATGCGTTGATCAACCGCACCCTGGAAACCCATCAGTCAGTGCACATTGCGCAGGCCGTGCAAGGCGAGTCTGAAATGAATCCCTGGGTCTTTGCCGCACCGCTGCGGCTGGACGCATACGACGAGGTGGACGCCCTGCTGGCCGTGCACACCATGCCCTTCATGTCCTTCGAGGAAAACAATCTGCAGCGCCTGCAGGTGCTGTGCGCCTCGTATCTCGACTTCAGCCAGCTCGAACTCTCTGTGGAAGATGTGCGCTCCGCCTGGGTGCAGGCGCCCATCGGCCTGCAGCAAGAGTGGGCGCAGCTCAGCGAACTGGGGCAAAACTTCAAGCTCCGCAGCTATTGCGCGGTGTGGAGCGGGCAGGGCCGCGTGAGCGACGACGCGCTGGCCGAATTCGCCGGGCTGCAGCCGGTGGAAAGCTCCACCTGGACGCTCAAGGGACGCGGCGGCAAGCCCGCGCTGGTCGTGCTGCTGCCTCTGCTCAGCTCCGCCGGTCTGGCCAACTACCGCCGCGATATGGTGAACCTGCTCGGGCAGATACTCGGCCGCAGCAACCAGCGCCCGGATCAGGCCTTCGACCTGGACTTTCTCGAAGTCTCCGGCCCGAAGGGCTTTCTCGAACTGCGCCGTCTGTTGAGCAGCGCCGCCACAGCACCCAAGGCTGACGCGGCATGAATCCGCTGTTCTACAAGCTCGGCTCGCTGATCGTCGCCCTCGAATCTGCGGCGGTCTGGCTGCTGACCAGCCGCAACGACGTGCATCTGCTGCTGTTCTGGCTGGTGCATGGCGCGGCGGCCGTGCTGACCGGCCTGCTGCTCTGGACCCTGCTGCCTGCCGACATGCGCAAGCCGCGTCGCCTGTCCCTGAGTTTGCTCACCCTTCTGGCGCTGTTCTTTCCCGTGCTTGGCGTGCTGGGTCTGCTGATCGCCGCGCGGCTGGCGCAGTGGCTGCCCATGCGCCACAAAGCCACCGACCATTTGCGCGAGACGCCGCAGTTGCAGGTGTTCGCGGTGTCCCATATCAGCGATGACGAGCGGCGCGACCTGCCTGCAGGGCAGACCGCGCGCATCGCCCAAGATCAGAGCCAGCCCCCGGCGCAGCGCATCCGCGCCGTGCTGGCGCTGCGCGAAATGTCCCCGCGCATGACCCTGCCGGTGCTGCGCAAGCTGCTGTCCGACCCCGACGAGGAAATCCGCCTGCTGGCCTATGGCATCAGCAATACTTGGGAGCAGCGCCTGACCGACACCTTGCAGGAGGCGCTGCGCGAAGTCGAGGTCGTCCGGCATGCTTCGGCCGGCGGCCCGGCATTGGCCCGTGCCGCGCAGCGCGTGGCCGAACTGCAGATGGAGTTCATCTACCAAGGCCTGGCGCAAGGCGATCTGCGCGACTTTGCCCTGAAGCAGGCGCTGCACTACTGCACAGTCGCCCGCGAGGCGCTGCCACAGGACACCGGCCTGCAACTCATGTTTCTGCGCCTGTCGCTGGCCGCTGGCCAGACACAGGATGCCCGTGCCGTACTGGAGCGCCTTGCGGCGGAGGGCGCCAGCCCGACGCTGTGGCGGCCCTACGCCGCCGAACTCGAATGGATTGAGCGGCGCTTCAACCGCATCGGCGCCACCTTGCAGCCCCTGGGCGTCCGCCAGGTGGCGCCACGCCTGCGCCCGGTGGTGCGGGTGTGGCAAACACTCGCCGCCCCCGAGGTCGGCCTGGCCATCGGTGACGAACCGGCTGCGCCCCGCTCAGGCCGCTCGCAACCCGGGCCGGCCATCACGCCCACTCCCGCCAAGCCGAGCGATGCCGACCGGCTGTTGTTGAGCTGAGCTGGCAATCGAATCCACCATGACCTCCATGTCCCAACCCGACTTCTCCGACACCCGGCCACAGCCCCGCGACGCCGAGGCCGAGATTGACGTCATGCTGCTGCTCGAAGGCACTTACCCCTATGTCTCTGGCGGCGTGTCGAGCTGGGTGCATCAGATCGTCAGCGGCTTTCCGCAACTGCGCTTTCATCTGGTGTTCCTCGGCTCACGCGAGGATGACTACGGCAAACCCCGCTACCAGATGCCGCCCAATGTGGCTGGCCTCACGCATCACTACCTGTTCAGCGACGCCGTGCTGCCCGCCCCGCGCGAAGAACGCGACGACGCCAAAACCGCCGAACTCGTCGAGAACCTGCACACCCTCATCCGCGAAGGCGACGACCGCGCCAGCCGCGCCGAGGTGCTGCGCGCCAGCCTGGAGGCCATGCAGGACAAGCTCGATCTGCATTACTTCCTGCACTCGCATCAGTCGTGGGGCTACCTCACCGAGCAATACCAGCAGCGCTGCACCGATCCGTCCTTCGTCGATTACTTCTGGACGGTGCGCACCATGCACACACCCATCTGGACCCTGGCGACGCTGGCCCGCGAACTGCCGCGCGCCAAGGTCTATCACACCGTCTCCACCGGGTATGCCGGGTATCTGGGCGCTGTGCTCGCGCGGCTCTACAACAAGCCGCTGATCCTTTCGGAGCATGGCATCTACACCAAGGAACGGCGCATCGACCTGTTCTCGGCCAACTGGATCAGCGACAACACCCCGGTGCTTGAACGCACCGCGGGCGAGGCCGGCTACTTCCGCCAGCTCTGGATCCGCCTGTTCGAGTCGCTGGGCCGCATGTGCTACGACGCCGCCGACCCCGTCATCGCGTTGTACGAAACCAACCGTCTTCGGCAGATGGCCGACGGCGCCAACCCCATCACCACCTGCTGCATCGCCAACGGCATCAACGTGCCGCCCTTCGCCGCCACGCGCGCGCTGCGTCCTGCCTCGCCTCCGCTGGTCATGTGCCTCATCGGCCGCGTCGTGCCGATCAAGGACATCAAGACCTTCATTCGCGCGGTGCGCGTCGCCAGCAACCGCCTGCCTGGGCTGGAAGGCTGGATCGCCGGGCCGGAGGACGAGCACCCGGAATACGCCCGCGAGTGCCGTGATCTCGCCGAGAGCCTGCAACTGGGCGACACACTCAAGTTCCTCGGCTTCCAGCGGCTCACCGAGCTCATGCCCAAGGTCGGTCTGGTGGTGCTGTCGTCCATCAGCGAGGCGCTACCGCTGGTCATGCTCGAAGGCTACGCCGGGGGCGTGCCCTCGGTCACCACCGACGTGGGCTCGTGCCGTCAGCTCATCTATGGCCTGGGCGCAGAAGACGAAGCGCTGGGCGCCTCCGGCGCCGTGGTCGGCATCGCCGACGCGCAGGCGCTGGGCGAAGCCTGCGCAGAACTGCTGGGCGACGCAGATCGCTGGCAAGCCGCCAGCAAGGCAGGCATCGCCCGCGTGGAGCTCTACTACACCCAGCCCATCATGTTCGACAAGTACCGCGCGGTCTACGACGACGCCCTGCAACGCAGCGCCGCCCGCGCCTCAGGATTGCATGATGACGCCGGCGCGGTCGCCACCTGGCTGCGCGGCGAGCCGCCTCTCGATGAAGCCGCCGACGCCGCCGAGCCGTCTCAAGACGGGCATCTCCCCCTCCCAACCTCCCCCACGGCGTGGGGGAGGAGCGATCACCCCCTCCCCACGGGTGGGGAGGGCTGGGGTGGGGACGACCCCCTGGACAACCTGCAAGGGCAGAGAGGGCGCAGCCCGAACGTGGGGGCCGCCGCCGACGCCGCCGAGCCGCCTCAAGGCGGCGGCAGCCCCCCCGGGGGGCAGAGAGGGCGCAGCCCGAACGCGGGGGCCGCCGCCGACGCCGCCGAGCCGCCTCAAGGCGGCGGCTGCCCCCCCGGGGGGCAGAGAGGGCGCAGCCCGAACGTGGGGGCGACCGCCGACGCCGCCGAGCCGCCTCAAGGCGGCGGCAGCCCCCCCGGGGGGCAGAGAGGGCGCAGCCCGAACGTGGGGGCGACCGCCGACGCCGCCGAGCCGCCTCAAGGCGGCGGCTGCCCCCCCGGGGGGCAGAGAGGGCGCAGCCCGAACGTGGGGGCAACATAGATGGCCGGCATCGGTTTCGAGCTGCGCAAGCTGCTGCGCACCGAGTCCTACCTCGGGCTGCTGCGCGCCTATACCTACGCCTCCATCATCAGTTCCGGGCCGTGGGTGTTTTCCATCATCGGCCTCATCGCGGTGGGCGTGCTGTCGCTCGGCGTGGTCACGCCCGACGCGCTTATCACCCAGTTCCAGGTGACGGTGACCTATCTCATCATGGCCTCGCTCATCCTCACCGGCGGGCTGCAACTGGGCTTCACCCGCTGGGTCGCCGACCGGCTGTTTGAGAAGCGCAAGGACGACATCGCCCCGGCTTACTTCGGCGTGGTGCTGGTGACCACCGCGGTCAGCGGCGGGCTGGGCTGGCTGGTGGCGCTTCTGGGATTTGACGACGTGAACAATCTGTACCGGGTGCTCATCGTGGTCGGCCTCACCCTGTTGTCGAATCTGTGGATCACCACCGTGTTCCTCTCGGGCCTGAAGCAGTACCGCGCCATCGTCAGCCTGTATGCGCTGGGCTACGGCATCTCGGTGCTGCTGTCGTACTGCGCCCGCCCCTGGGGGCTGGACGGCCTGCTGCTCGGATTTATCGGCGGTCAGTTCGTCATGTGGGTGCTGATGCTCTGGCTGGTGCTGCGCAACTTTCCAGTGGTTCGCCCCATCACGCTGGCCTGTTTCCGCCCCCGGCAGATGTATCTCTCGCTCATCGCTGGCGGGGTGCTCTACAACCTGGGCGTCTGGGCGGACAAGCTCACCTTCTGGTTCACCACGGGCACCTCCATGCCGGTCATCGGCCCGCTGCGCGCCTCCACCATCTACGACCTGCCGGTGTTTCTCGCCTATCTGTGCGTCATCCCGGGCATGGGCATTTTTCTGGTGAAGTTCGAGACCGATTTCGTCGAGTGGTACGACAAGTTCTACACCGCCGTGCGCGAAGGCGGCGCGCTGCAGGACATCGCGCGCTACCACGACGGCATGCAGGGTGTGGTGCGCGAGGGGCTTTATCAAATTCTGAAGGTACAGGCGCTCACGCTGCTGGCGGTGTACACCTTCGTGCCGGCCCTGTTTTCGTGGATCGGCATCAGCAGCCTCTACATCCCGTTGTTCTTGGTGCAGGCCGTGGCGGCAAGTTTTCAGGTGATGCTGCTGGCCGTGCTCAACGTGTTCTATTACCTCGACCGACGGCGCGATGTCGTGGTCATCACCGCCACGTTGACGGTGCTGAATTTTGCGCTGAGCATGCTCTCCATCCACCTCGGCCCGGCCTTCTTCGGCTATGGCTTCGGCGTGGCCCTGCTCATCACCCTGATCCTGGGCATGCTGCTGTTGCAGCGGCTGTTCCGCAAGCTGGAGTATCAGACCTTCATGCTGCAGTAGGCCCACCAGCTTTGCTGCAAAGCGCCTGTTTTGCGACTAGAGTTCAGGAGTCTGCCGGGCTTGGATCGCGGGCTGCAAAAAGGCTGTGCGGCGTCCTGCGGCAACGGCTTTTTGCCCCATAGCTTGAGCTATGGGGCGGCAAATCCGCCGCCACAGGCCATCCC
>JAQTVS010000405.1 GCA_028706735.1 Thiomonas sp. | reverse complement strand
AAAGGTGGAATTCGGCGCAGAGATCGGATACAGAAATCGGTGTGTCGGGTTGTTCCATGACGAACGCGCAGACGCGCCGGACCAGTTGCTGCCGGTGCGAATGCGGCATGGCGGTCCTGTCGAGGCCGTGCGTCTCGTCCCGAGGTTGCAGCAGGGCTGCGACCATGCCGAACAGAGTCGCCTGCAGGTCGCAGGGCGCAGGAAGCCCCGCTGCAATGCCAGGTGCTGTCGGCGTACCGAGCCATCGTTCGATTGCCGTGCAAAGCCGTAGTCGTGCCCGCGGATCGGCCCGCAGCACGCCGCGCCGGGCGAGCAGCCGCAGCGGGTCGACATGCTCGACGCATTCGAGATAGGTCATCAGCGCCGAGGTGTCGATCACCACGCCGTAAAGGTCGAAACCCACGGGGGTGTGCAGTTCGAATTCTTCGCCACCCATGCGCAGGGCGATATCGTCCGAGGTCAGCACATGTCCGTCGAGGCGTGCGGGGGCCTGCAGCGGAGCGGGAATGCCGAACCAGAGCGCGCCCGACCAGGGACTGCAGCTCTGCCGCAGGCGTTGATTGGCCGTTTCCATGAAGACCTGAGCATGGTCGAGCCACAGCTCGTCGATACGTCCGCTGAATCCACCGGAAGAGATCTGGTCGTAGCGCTGGTTCCAGAGACTGAGATTCTGGGCGTGTTCGTCCGCGTCGGTCGCCACGTGCTCGGAACACCGCGTCACCGCGCCGGCGCGAGACGCGCAGGTTTGCGGGGATGGAACGCTCGTCCGGGAGGAAAAGGTCTGCGCTGACATGCCTGGTTCGCGTGCAAGTTGTATGCCGGCAATGGACATGGACGCCATCGCGCCCGGCAACTCCGGTGCCGCATGCACTGCACCAGCATGAGGCATTTGGCTGCACTCTGGTGCTCCATGCACCCGATTCGGGACTGCAGGACGGAACCGCGCAGGTTTGCCGAAATTTGATAACGCTCGCCCCGATTCTGCTGCCATCATGCGGCATCTGCTCCGGGGTTTTCCCCACAAGGGATGGCCGTCAACATGCCGGGCAGTCAGCTCAAGACAACAGTCCTCAAGGAGGTTCATCCATGTCCAGTGCACCCATCGGCCACCATGTCGGCACGGTCTCGCATCAACAACTGCCGCGCGCCATCAGCACGCTGCAACTCTGGGCCATCGCTGTCGGCCTGGTGATTTCCGGCGAATACTTCGGTTGGAGCTACGGCTGGGCGTCCGCCGGCACCCTCGGCTTTCTCGTCACCACGCTGTTCGTGGCGCTGATGTACACCACCTTCATCTTCAGCTTCACCGAACTGACGTCGAGCATTCCCCATGCGGGCGGGCCGTTCGCCTACAGCTATCACGCGTTCGGGCCGACGGGCGGCTACCTCGCCGGCATGTCGACGCTGATCGAGTTCGTGTTCGCGCCGCCCGCCATCGCGCTCGCCATCGGCGCCTATCTCAATGTGCAGTTCCCGGCGCTCGACCCCAAGGTCGCAGCCGTGGGGGCTTTCCTCGTGTTCATGGCCCTCAACATCCTGGGGGTGCGCATCGCCGCGGCGTTCGAGCTGTTCATCACCGTGCTGGCGATTTTCGAGTTGCTGGTGTTCATGGGCGTGGTGTCGCCGGGCTTTTCGATGGCGCACTTCGTCAAGGGCGGCTGGGCCGGTCATGACGCGCTCTCGCTGGGATCCATCCCCGGCATCTTCGCCGCGATTCCCTTTGCCATCTGGTTCTTCCTCGCCATCGAGGGCGTGGCGATGGCGGCGGAAGAGACGAAAAATCCGAAACGCGCCATCCCCATCGCCTACATCGGCGGCATCCTCACCCTGGTGGCGCTGGCGATGGGTGTGATGCTGTTCGCCGGCGGCGCTGGCGACTGGACCAAGCTGTCCAACATCAACGACCCCTTGCCGCAGGCGATGAAGATGATCGTCGGCGAGCACAGCGGCTGGCTGCACATGCTGGTGTGGCTGGGCCTGTTCGGGCTGATCGCCTCGTTCCACGGCATCATCATCGGCTATTCCCGCCAGATCTTTGCCCAGGCGCGCGCCGGTTATCTGCCGCCCTGGCTGGCGGCGCTGCATCCGCGCTTCAAGACGCCGCATCGCGCCATCCTGGCGGGTGGCGTGATCGGCATCGCGGCGATCTTCAGCGACCAGTTGCTGCAGTTCGGCGGCCAGAGCCTGACGGCCAACATCGTCACCATGTCGGTGTTCGGCGCGCTGCTCATGTACATCATCAGCATGGCCAGCCTGCTGCGTCTGCGCACCAAGGAGCCCGGCATGGCGCGCAGCTACAAGGCGCCGTTCTATCCGCTGTTTCCGCTCATCGCATTGATCGGCGCGCTGATTTCGCTGGCGGCGATGGTCTGGTTCAACCTCTTGCTGGCGGCCATTTTCACGGGCATTCTGGCGCTAGGCTATGGCTACTTCAAGCTCACCGCCGGCCGCCGCGAACACGCTCCGTTCGACGCCATGATCGAGAGCGCCACGGCTTCGGCGGGAAAATGATCGAGGGGCGGCAGTCTCATGCCTTACGCACACACCGTCGGTTCGGTCCGGCATGTTTTCCCGGAACTGAAAACCCTGCTCGCCCGGGCCAGCCCGCTGCGCTCGGGCGATGAGCTCGCGGGAATCGCCGCGGGCAGCCAGGAAGAGCGCATGGCCGCGCGCATGGCGCTGGCCGACGTGCCGCTGTCGC
>JAQTVS010000404.1 GCA_028706735.1 Thiomonas sp. | reverse complement strand
GGGTCTAGAAATGAAGCATGCTGATGAGCAGAATGCGAGGGAATGCAACAAAGCTAGACCTGCCCCCCGCCTCCGTTTTCTCACCTGCGGCAGCGTGGATGACGGCAAGAGCACGCTGATCGGGCGGTTGCTGTTCGACACCAAGCAAGTGTTCGACGATCAGTGGCAGGCGCTGCGCAGCGACTCCAGCCGCTTTGGCACGCAGGGGAATGCGCCTGATCTGGCGCTGCTGGTGGATGGGCTGCAGGCGGAACGCGAGCAGGGCATCACCATCGACGTGGCGTATCGGTTTTTCAGCACGCCCAAGCGCAGTTTCATCGTGGCCGACGCACCGGGGCACGAGCAATACACCCGCAATATGGCGGTCGCGGCGAGCACGGCGGATTGTGCGGTGGTGCTGGTGGACGCGCGCAAGGGGGTGTTGACGCAAACCCGGCGGCATAGCCGCATCGTGGCGCTGATGGGTCTCAAGCGGGTGCTGCTGGCGGTGAACAAAATGGACCTGGTGGGATGGGATGCGCAGCGCTTTTCGGCGATTTGCGCCGATTACGCTGTTTTGGCCGATGCGCTGGGCCTGTCTGTGCAGGCGGCGCCGCTGTCGGCGCTGGGTGGAGACAACCTGACTGCCCCAAGCCCGCACACGCCTTGGTACGACGGCCCGACGCTGCTGGAATGGCTGGAGCAAGCCCCTGTGGCCCGGCAGGACGCCGACGCGGCGCTGCGGTTGCCGGTACAGCTGGTGCTGCGGCCCAGTTCCGATTTTCGCGGTTATTGCGGCACGGTGGCGCAAGGGCGGGTGCGGGCGGGCGACCGTTTGCGCGTACAGCCGTCGGGAGTGGAAGCCACGGTGCAGTCGGTGCGCATCGGCTTCGATGAGGTGGCGCAGGCCGGACCGGGTGAGGCGGTGTGCCTGACCTTGCAGGAAGAGCGCGACATCAGCCGGGGTGATGTGCTGGCGGCGGCGGATGCGCCCATCGAGCAGGCCGAGCAGTTTCATGCGCATGTGGTGTGGGTGAGCGAGCAGCCGCTGCTGCCAGGGCGGCCGTATTGGCTCAAGCTGCACCACCACACGGCGGGCGTGGTGGTGACGAGCCTGCGGCATCTGGTCGATGTGGACACCGGAGCGCATCTATCAGCGCGAGAGGCGCCGATGAACAGCATCGCCGCGGTGCATCTGAGCGTGGATCGGCCCGTGCCTTTCATGCCGTATGTGGTCAGCCGCGAGCTGGGCAATTTCATCCTGATCGACCGCCTCACGCAGGCCACGGTGGGCGCGGGCATGATCGACTTTGCCCTGCGCCGCGACAGCAATCTGCATTGGCAGGCGCTGGCGGTGGACAAGGCGGCGCGCGCCGCGCTCAAGCACCAGCAGCCGCGCTGCGTGTGGTTCACGGGTTTGTCGGGTTCGGGGAAATCGACCCTGGCCAATCTGCTGGAAAAACGTCTGCACGCGCAAGGGCGGCACACCTATGTGCTCGATGGCGACAATGTGCGCCACGGCCTGAACCGCGATCTGGGTTTCACCGAAGCCGACCGGGTGGAAAACATTCGCCGCGTAGCCGAGGTGGCGCGGTTGATGGTCGATGCCGGCCTGATTGTGATCGTGTCGTTCATCTCTCCTTTCCGCGCCGAGCGGGAGTTGGCGCGCAGCTTGTTCGCCCCCGGGGAATTCGTCGAAGTGTTCGTCGATGCGCCGCTGGAGGAATGCGAACGGCGCGATCCAAAAGGGCTATACGCCAAGGCGCGGCGCGGGGAGATTCCCGCGTTCACGGGGATTTCAAGCCCATATGAAGCGCCTTTGAAGCCAGAATTCCATGTGCAGACCACCTCCAATTCGCCCGAGGCGCTGGCAGAGCACATCGCCCAGGGCTTGTAGAGGTGGACTTCGCCTATGTGGCTGCGGGCGCTGCGTCTGGTCTGCTGATCGGCTTGACCGGAGTGGGCGGCGGCGCGCTGATGACGCCGGTGCTGCTTCTGGTCTTCGGCGTGGCTCCGGCCAACGCAGTGGCCACCGATCTTTGGTTTGCCGCAATCACCAAACTGGTTGCGGTCTTGAGACATCGCCGTCAAGCCGCGGTGGATTGGCCCGTGGTGCGGCGGCTTTGGCTGGGCAGCCTGCCTGTGGCGCTGTTTGCTGCGGTCATGGCGGGCATGGGGGCGCAACTCGGCAAGCGGGCCTGGCTGACGCAGGCCATTGGATTGATGGTGTGTCTGGCTGCCCTGAGTCTATTGTTCGGCCCCTGGCTATTGCGCAAAGCGGCGGCTGCACCTTTGGACGCCGCGCAACCGCCGCCGCGCTGGCAGGCTGCCTTGACCGTCTGTGCCGGGGGCGGCATCGGAGGCGCGGTGGCGCTTACTTCGGTGGGGGCAGGCTCGTTGGGTGTTGTCTTGTTGATGGCAATTTACCGGCGGCGGCTCAGCCCGCAACAGGTGGTGTTGGCCGATTTGGTTCATGCCATTCCGCTCGCCATGGTGGCGGGTCTGGCCTACGCAGGGATGGGGCAGGTGAATGAGCGAATGCTGGGGCTGTTGCTGCTGGGATCTTTGCCCGCCGCCTGGGTGGGCAGTCATCTTGCGCACTTGCTGCCGCCCCGGAGGCTGCAAGTGGCGCTCGCTGGCGTCTTGCTGCTGGTTGGGGTGAAATCGGCCATGTCCTGAGCGCCCTCCCCCAACCTGCCGCATGTCAGGCGTCATCTCGCCCA
>JAQTVS010000403.1 GCA_028706735.1 Thiomonas sp. | reverse complement strand
AGCGCTTGCGGTACAGGTCGAGCAGGCGGGGGCGGTGGGTGTTTTCCTCTGCAGCCATGCCGCGGAACAGGGCCGCCGTGTCGGGATAGTCGGCGTGGACGGCCTGGGCGTACTGGCTGTAGATGCGGGCGTCGTCTTCTTCCAGCGAGATGGCCAGGGCCAGCAACTGCTGCTCGGTGAGTCTGGAAAACTCCAGCGTGGCGGTATTGCGCGCCAGGCCGGGCATGGCAAACAGCGAGTTCAGATTCATGGGGCGTCCTGCGGGGAATGTCTCCTATTGTCCGCATGGGCATCGGTGGCTGCAACGTCGGTCATAGAATGAAACGCAGAGCGCCAAACAATGGAGACCCGAGTGGAACAACCCGTGATTGATGTCGACCTGGATACGCGCGGACTGAACTGCCCGCTGCCCATCCTCAAAGCCAAAAAGGCGCTGGCGCAGATGCAGAGCGGCCAGGTGCTGCGCGTGGTGTCCACTGACGGCGGCTCGGTCAAGGACTTTCAGGCCTTTGCCCGCCAGACCGGCAATACGATGGTCGAGCAGAAGACCGAAGGCGGCGAGTACCACCACGTCCTGCGGCGGCGCTGACTGATTCTCGGCGCCGTCCCCGAAACAGCGCCCAGCCCGCCAGCGCTGAGAGGGTGTGGACAATCCGCCAAATCCGCTCATCGCACCAAAATCGCCCCAATTGGCGTTGCCAATGCGCGCCGTGCCGACGGGCACGGCTGTGCTTTGCGCCTTGATTGGAACCCTTTGGGCGCGCCCCCGGCCACGCCGGATTCATTCACACCCTCGAGCCCGCCGCACGCATGCCCTATTTTTTGCCTTTGATGCGATCGAGATACTCGGCGATCACTGGCAACTGATCCTCGGGAATCGGCGCCTTGAACGCATTCTTCATCTTGTTGACCTCAACCAGCCAGGCGGCCTTGGGCAGATCCGGCTGATTCATCACCATGCCCACAGAATGACACATGAGGCAATAGGTATTGGCGGCCTTGGCGCCAGGGCCATCGCCCGGAAAAACGCGGGTGCTGCTGGGCAGCGCAATGGTCTGGGTTTTGAGGGTGAGTGCGTGTGCGGGTGCTGCGGCGCACGCGCCGAGAATCAGTGCGGCGCCCAGGACGCGCAGCGTGGCGCCGGTCGTGTTTTGAGTCATGTGTGTTCTCCCTGTCAAACGGCCATCAGCCGGGTGGACTCGACGACGTTGCGCATGAAGCCACCGGGGTTCCAGTTGGGCGTCATGGGCTGCTGCAGCCCGTCCGCATTGGTGCAGCGAACCATCAGGGTCTGGCCGCCCTTGGCAAACTTGAGATGCGCGTTCCACTGACGGAAGCTGAACTTGCCGTAGTCACGGCCGAGTTCGGTCGCCGTCCAGGTCTTGCCGCCGTCGATCGAGACGTCGACTGCCTTGACGCCGGTATCGCCCCCGAAAGCGATGCCGCGCACCAGTTCCGGACGGCCGGCGCCCACTGACGCACCGTCCTTCAGATTGGTGACGAAGGATCGCGGCACCATGCGGTTGATGGGCACGAACTTCACGCCTTTTTCACCCGGCGTCATATTGGCTTGCGGCCAGTTGTCGGGAATGGTGTAGGCCGGCTTCATCCAGAAGTTGGTGTCTTCCTCGTTGAGCACGCGCACGTGCTGCAGCATCTTGGTCCAGTAGGTGGCGTACCAACCCGGCACCACGAGGCGGCAGGGGAAGCCATTGAGCAGCGGCAAGGACTGGCCGTTCATCTCCCAGGCGATCATCACGTCGCCATCTCTTGCGTGATCCACAGACAGGGACTTTTTCAGATTCGGCGCCGTCGCCACGACGGGACGCTCAGACCCCTCGAACTGCACCTGCACCGCACCGGCCTTGACGCCTGCGGCATCGAGCACGTCCTTGAGCCGCACGCCGACCCAGCGTGCATTGCCCATCGCACCATTGCTCCATTCGCCGCCGGGCACGCGGGGCTGGAAATAGCCGCGGGAATTGCCCGAGCATTGATTGACGGCCGCCAGTTCGACATGCTTGAAATGCTTCATCAGGTCGAAAACGGTGAACTCCAGCACCTTGTCCACATGGCCGCTGATGCGCACCTTGTGGGTGTGCGGATCCATCGTCGTGGGAATGTCCGCCCAGTGCCAGCGCACATAGAACTGATTGACCGGCGTGAAGACGCCCTTGTCGAACACCGACCAGGGCGTTTCCAGCAGCGGTGGGCGGGTGCGCTGCAGGATCATCTCTCCCTTGCCAGGGAAGGATGACGTCAGTTCGCGCTGGTCTGCGCCGCCTGCAAAGGGCAACTCCAGGGTGTTGGCCGCCAAGCTGGTGCGGGCGAGGGCCAAAGCGCCCAGGCCGGCTGCGGCAGTTTGCAAAAAATGCCGCCGTGCCTGCGGGTCAGGGGTGTGATCGGTCTGTTTCATGCCATTCCTCCTCGGTGTGATGGATAGACGCGTTGCATTTCGTCGCGTCCTGCTGTGATTTATAACCATTCGAGGAGAAACGGAATAATGGATTGAATCAATCGATCAAAGCATTTTTTTCGATGAATGAGGCGCAGGGACTCGATATATTTCAATAGACATAGGACTTACGCAAACCAATAACTGAATATGAAACGAGGCTGGTTATATATTTCATCGCAGGCGTAAAATGGCCGCATTGATGTTGATGGTTATGGCATTTGATGAGATAATATGGAATATTAATTTCCG
>JAQTVS010000402.1 GCA_028706735.1 Thiomonas sp. | reverse complement strand
CCTCCCGCCCGCCGCCGCCTGCTGCAAAGCCTGCCGCTGGGGCTGTTTCCGTTTGGGGCTGCGTGGGCGAATCAGTCGGAACAACCGGCCTACGCGCTGTATGACCAGCCGAAGTATCCGCCCGGATTCACGCATTTCGACTACGTCAACCCGCAGGCGCCAGTCGGCGGCAGCCTGGTGCTCACGCCGCCCACCGTGGGCGGCAGCTTCGACAAGCTCAACTCCTTCACCCTCAAAGGCAATGCCGCGCCGGGGTTGAACACCCTGGTGTTCGAGAGCCTGATGACCCCGAGCTGGGACGAGCCCAACACCATGTACGGGCTGCTGGCCGAAGATATTGCGGTGGCGGCGGACGGCCTGTCGGTGCAGTTCCGTCTCAATCCGCAGGCGCGGTTTTCCAATGGCGACACCGTGACTGCGCAGGACGTGGCGTACAGCTTCACCACCCTCATCAGCAGTGCGGCGGCGCCGCAGTTCGCCAGCATCTATGCCGATGTGGCCGGGGCCGCAGTGCTGGATGCGCGGCGGGTGCGGTTCACCTTCAAGCGGCGCAACCACGAGTTGCCCATCCTGCTCGCGGGCCTGCCGGTGTTCTCGCCCAAATGGGCGGGCTCACGGGCGTTCAACGAAGTGATCGACGCGCCCATCGCCAGCGGGCCTTACCGCATTGCCCGCACTTCGCAGCAGCGCGATCTCACCTACGCCCGCCGCGCCGATTACTGGGGCTGGCACTTGCCGACGCGACGCGGCCAGTTCAACTTTGCCGACATCACCTACAAGCTCTATCTCGACGGCACCGCACGGCTGGAGGCCTTCAAGGCCGGCGAGTACGACTTGCTGCAAGAATTTATCGCTCGCAACTGGGCGCGGCAGTATCGCGGTCCCGGCTTCGACAGCGGTGCGTTGAAAAAGCTGGAACTGCCCAACCACAATCCCGCGGGGTTTCAGGGCTTTGTGGTCAACCTGCGCCGCCCGCAGTTTCAGGACGTGCGGGTGCGGCAGGCGCTGGCCCTGGCGCTCGATTTCCAGTGGCTCAACCGGATGCTGTTCTACAGCGCGTACAAGCGCATCGAAGGCTATTTCGCCAACTCGCCGTTTGAGGCGCATGGCACGCCGGGGCCGGATGAACTGGCGCTGCTCGAACCCTTGCGCGCGCAGTTGCCGCCCTGCGTGTTCGGCGAACTGCCGCGCATGCCGAACACCGACCCGCCGTCGGGCCGCCCCAAGGCGGGGAGCGCCCCCTCGGGGGGCAGCGCAGGCGAAGCCGGAGCGTGGGGGCATGCACCCCCGCCGAACAGCCTGCGCGGCAATCTGCTGAAGGCGCGCGCGCTGCTGGAGCAGGCCGGATGGCACTGGCGCGACGGCGCGCTGCGCAACGCACGCGGGCAGGCGCTGGTGATCGAGTATCTCGATACGCAAGGAGCGATGTCGCGCATCATTTCGGTCTATGGGCAGGCGCTGCAACGCCTGGGCATCAACCTCAACTATCGCCAGGTGGACTTTGCCCTCTATCAGCAGCGCATGGACACGTTCGACTTCGACATGACCACCATTCGTTATGGCGGCAGCACCAGTCCGGGCAACGAATTGTTCGACCGATTTGGTTCCGGCGCCGCCGGGGTGCAGGGTTCGGACAATGTCTGGGGGCTGCGCGACCCGGCCGTGGACGCGCTGATCGACAAGGTGGTTGCCGCCACCACGATGCGCGAATTGCAGGCGGCCTGCCGCGCGCTGGATCGCGCGCTGGTCTGCGGCTGGTACTCGGTGCCGCAGTGGTATAGCAACACATTTCGCGTGGCGATTGCCGCACACAAATTTTCCTGGGCGAAAACCTTGCCGCTGTACTACCAGCCAGAGGGCTGGGCGGTGCAATGCTGGTGGGCTGATCGCAAACCCGTTTCGGGACCGGCTGTATGAATCTCTGGGCCTACATCCTCAAACGCGTGCTGCTGATGATTCCCACCCTGCTGGGCGTGCTCACCATCACCTTTATCGTGGTGCAGTTCGTACCCGGCGGGCCGGTGGAGCAGATGGTGTCGCAGCTGCGTGGCAAGGAGGGCGGCGCGGCGGGCGAGGCCGCCACCGCGCAAGGCATTTACCGCGGTGCGCAAGGCATTTCGCCGCAACAACTCGCCGAGCTGCGCCAGCTCTACGGTTTCGACAAGCCGCCGCTGCAGCGCTACCTCGACATGCTGTGGCAGTTCGCGCATTTCGATCTGGGGCGCAGCTATTACCACCACGAGGCGGTGTGGACGCTGATCAAGGAGCGCCTGCCGGTCTCCATTTCGCTGGGGCTGTGGAATTTCCTGCTGACCTACCTCATCTCCATTCCGCTGGGCATCGCCAAGGCGGTGCGGCATGGCAGCCGCTTCGATGTGTCCACCAGCATCGTGGTGCTGGTGGGCTACGCCATTCCAGGCTTTGTGCTCGGCCTGCTGCTGCTGGTGTTGTTCGCCGGCGGCACCTGGCTGCAATGGTTTCCGCTGCGCGGGCTGGTGTCCGATGGCTGGTCGCAATTCAGTCTGTGGGACAAGATCACCGACTACCTGTGGCACATCACCCTGCCGGTGCTGGCGGCCACGGCGGGCAGCTTTGCCGTCATCACCATGCTGACCAAAAATGCGTTTCTCGAAGAGATCCGCAAGCAGTATGTGCTGACCGCCCGCGCGAAGGGACTGAGCGAGCGCACTGTGCTGTGGCGGCATGTG
>JAQTVS010000401.1 GCA_028706735.1 Thiomonas sp. | reverse complement strand
GCTGCTGTGTCGTTGATGGGGAGCCTCTGTCGGATGCGAAGCGTGCGCCGGTAGGCCGCCAGAAAATGGGCCAAGGAGCGTCTGTGGCTTTGGTGACGGTCACGGTGTAGCAGTCGCCGCAAGCCATAGACCGGCTCGCCGAGCTGGGCATTCGCCGCAAGGCCACGCGGGCAGAGGTGCTGGAAAAGCTGATTCTGCAGGCCGATCCGTTCGCGCGGGAGTCGGCGCGGAATGAAGAAGAAAGAGAGCTCTCATTTCTGGGGCACCTCAGAAAACGGGAAAAAAGCGCGCGCTAAGTTCGCCATGGCTCTCTGCGCCCCCCTGGTCAATATATACAAGTATTAGTATAATTAATGCGTGTCCGATCCCAAACCCATCGAGTTCCGCGGCGGTGCCCTTGATGACCTTCGCGCCTTCCCCCATTCGGCAAGGCGCGAGGCAGGTCATCAGCTCGACCAGGTGCAGAACGGCCAAGAGCCGGACGACTGGAAGTCCATGAACACCGTGGGCCAAGGCGTGAAAGAGATTCGGATTCTGGATGCTGCGGGCGCGTTCCGGGTCATCTACGTCGCCAAGTTTGCCGATGCCGTCTATGTGCTTCACTGCTTCCAGAAGAAGACGGAGAAGACCAGCAAGACCGATCTGGACTTGGCCGCTAAGCGTTATCGCGACTTATTGAAGGAGTTATGCCAATGAGCAAGCAACGATTTGCCAGCGTCTGGGATGCCATCGAGGATACCCCGGAAGAGGCGGAAAACATGAAGCTGCGTTCCGTCCTGATGACGGCGCTGAAGAACCACTTGATCCGCACGGATATGAGCCAGGCGCAAGCCGCCAAGCTTTTCGGCGTGACCCAGCCACGGGTCTCTGATCTGATGCGCGGCAAGGTCAATTTGTTTGGCCTCGATGCGCTGGTGAACATGGCGACGGCCGCTGGTCTTCACATTGAAATGCGGGTGCTTGAGGCGGCCTGATCTTCTCGAAATCCGCCGTTTTGCGCTTTGCCAAGTGAGCACGGTACAACTCAAAGCGCCTCGGCGCAGAAGGCGGTCGGCGTGATGATGCCTGTACGCCCGATGCGGCCACGTTGCAGCAGTCCGGCGCGATGGTCGCCAGTCACCAGGTAGTCGGCCTCGCCGGCCAGTGACATGGCCAACAAGAAGGCATCGTTCGGATCGTCGGCCTGGATGCCATCCGGCAAACTCCTGGGATGGCTACCGAATCACGCCAAACGATTGGAGCGTCTGGAAGGGGTAGACGATCGAGCCCACGACGTTGAGCACCTTTTGCAGATCGGCCGCCGGGGCGTCTGACACGTAGATCAGATCCTTGTTCTCGACGGGGAACGACTGCGCGGCGAAGAACGTGGCAGGGTCGCGCAGATTGAACTGAAAAATCGTGGGCACCTTGCCATCGACCAGCGTTGTGGGCTTCTGCGGCCAGGGCAGCGCGTTTGGCGGCACCATGCGGAACAGAAAAACGCCGGACGGGTTGGAGCGGTTGTCGTCCAGCCCGCCGATGCGCGCCAGCGCTTGCGCCAAGGTGATGCCGTTGGCTTCGAAGTCGACTTCGCCATTGCGGCCAATAGCCCCCAGCGCGGTGAAGCTCAGCGGCTGATAGAGGGCGGTGACGACATCGCCCGATTGCAGGGAAATGTTGTCCTGCGGATTGCGCAAAATGGCTTCCAGGGGCAAGGTCATGCTCCGGCCATCGCGAGAAATCTGTATGGTCGATTTCTCCACGGGCTTGGTCACGCCTCCTGCGAGGGCAATCGCCCGAAGCAGCTTGATGCCACCGGGGATCATCGGCACTTCCATGCTGCGCTGCACGTTGCCCACGACGGTGATGTTCTGCGTGTTGTTGCGCACGAGTTGAACGATGACCTGCGGATGATTGGCTTTGCCGCGCAGCCGGTTCGTGATTTCAGATTCGATGTCGGAAAGAGTCTTGCCATCCACCGGGATCTTGCCCGCGAAGGGCACGACAACCGTGCCCGAATTACCGACGATCTGCTGGGGAAGGGCCAATGTGCCTGTTCCGCTGCTGCTCAGGCCTGTGCCACTGAGCGCTTGCGGGGTGAACAACATGGCAGGGGGTGCTTCCCAGATGAAGACCTGCAGCACATCTCCCGGGCCAACGTGGTAATCGGTGAGCTGGGGCTGGTTGAAAAAACTGGCGAAACGGAGCGCCTGGCTCTCTCTTTTGAGGGCTTCGGCGATGCCGTAATTCACATCCACGAGCTCAATGCCGCGCAGAGAGGGCGATTGCGCGGCTTCAGTCACAGCCGCCGTGCGCGGCCCTGCCGAGGGAACGAAACTGGCGCATCCGCCCAGCAGCAGAGCACTGCTGGCTGCAAGCATAATGAAGCTTTGTCGAGTCGAAATTAGCATGATTAGGACGAATAGGGGCGGGTGGTTTACCGCCGTTCAATGCAAACAGGGAACATTCCATCTCAGCCACTGGCCCGGCTGGATAGGCATCAGGGTGAATTTTCTGGCCTGATGCAGGCGTGCAGATACAGCTGACATTATGACCCGGCGCGTAGATTGAGCGAAATCCATGTCCAAGGCCAAAGAGCTTCCTGTTCGAGCGCGAGGCCGTAAAGGCGCTTTGGCCCAGCCATTGGACTGAGCGCCCCCGTGGGGGTCAAGGAAACTTGGGACGGCCCTGCGTTTCCTTGAGACCGCCCCCGGGGTCGGCAAGCCGACCCG
>JAQTVS010000069.1 GCA_028706735.1 Thiomonas sp. | reverse complement strand
CTGTCGGGCTTTCCAGTGTTCCAGATACTGACACGATCCGAGACAATCACTGCTGCACAATCCAGCCCGCCCCGATGAGCCGCTTCGTTCCTGTAGACCGAGACACCGCCTATCTGTTACCGCCGTCGGTGGACGAGTGGTTGCCCACTGACCACCTTGCGCGGTTTGTCGTCGAAGTGATTGATCGACTTGATCTGGATGATGTCGTCAAGCAGTATGCCGGCCGGGGATCGGCCGCACATCACCCTGCAGTGCTGCTGGGCCTGCTGATTTACGGCTATGCCAACGGCGTGCACTCCAGCCGCAAGATTGAGCGCGCGACCTACGACTCGGTGGCGTTTCGCTTTGTTGCAGCCAACACCCACCCCGATCACGACACGCTGGCGACGTTCCGCCGCCGCTTCCTGAAGGAGGTGGAGGCGCTGTTCGTGCAGGTGCTGGTGCTGGCGCGCGAGATGAAGCTGCTCAAGCTCGGGCACATTGCGCTGGACGGCACCAAGATCGACGCCAACGCCAGCAAGCACAAGGCTTTGTCGTGGGCGCATGCCAACAAGATTGAGGCGCAGTTGCGCCAGGAAGTGCAAACCCTGTTGGCGCTGGCCGAGAGCAGCGATCACGGGGCGGCGCCCGATGGGATGGACGTGCCGGCGGAGATTGCTCGGCGTGAAGACCGATTGAGTGCTATTGCACAGGCCAAGGCCAGGATCGAGCAGCGCGCGGCCGAGCGTCATCTGGGCGAGCAGCAGGAGTACGAGGCGAAGACGGCCAAGCGCAAGTCTCAGCGCGAGGCTGGACGCAGGCCGCGCGGCAAGGACCCTGAGCCGCCCCAGGCCGGCCCCAAGGACGGTGACCAAGTCAACCTCACGGATGAGGAATCGCGCATCATGCCCGTGTCGGGCGGGGGCTTCGAGCAGAGCTATAACGCACAAGCCGGCGTGGACACCCAGACGATGATGGTGATCACCCGGCATGTGAGCCAGGCGCCCAACGACAAGCGCGAAGTCGTGCCCACACTCGAGCAGATTGTGGCGTTGCCTGCGGTGCTGGGCGAGGTGCAGTCACTGATTGCGGACAACGGCTTCTTCAGTCAGGCCAACGTGATCGCCTGCGGCGATGCCGGGGTCGAGCCGCTGCTGGCGCTCAAGAGGCAGTCGCATCACACGCCTGTGATGGAGCGCTTCGCATCCGATGCGCCCGAACCTCAGACGACGGATCCGGTGGTGCAGATGGCGCACCGGCTGCGCACACAGGCTGGGCGAGCCCTCTACAGCTTGCGCAAGCAGACGGTGGAGCCGGTGTTCGGCATCATCAAGCGGGTGATGGGCTGGCGCCAGATGAGCATGCGTGGGCTGGCCAAGGCACAAGGCGAATGGAGCTTGGTGACCATGGCCTGGAACATCAAGCGCATGCACGTGCTGCGCGCGGCGTGAGGGAAAATGCGCCCCGATCACGCCAAAACCGAGTCCTCAGGCGGCCCAATGCGTCCTCACAGCGCATCCTAAACCATCGAGAGCGCTCGATCAGCGCGTCGCCGTCCAAAAAAGCGCGCCGCACTGATCATCCGGGTTCGCTCGAACTCAAGTCCGACGGACTCCTAGTGGATGCGGTGAAAAGCATGTCGGTGCAGGACGCCAAGGGCATTCTCACCGGCGGTGACGAAGCCGCGACCGATTACTTCAAACGCAAGACCGAAGCACCCCTGACGCAGAAATTCCTGCCCATCGTCACCCAGGCCACCGACAAGGTCGGACTGGCGCAGACCTACAACCGCTTCGCCAGCCAGGCCGCGCAGTTCGGCCTCGTCAAGGCGGATCAGGCCAGCATTCAGCAGTACGTCACCCAAGAGGCGCTCAACCGCCTGTACCAAGCCATCGGCGAGCAAGAAAAAGCCATCCGCACCGACCCCGTGGGCACCGGCAGCAAGCTCCTAAGCAAAGTCTTCGGCGCGGCGCTGGGGCAGTGAAGGCCGGTTGGGTGCTATGAAGCTAGACCTAATGCGTTTTTTGCTTTCGACGCGTTAGTCAATGTCTGGGACGGTGGGCCACATTGGGCGATGCAGTTTCACCCAGTTCTTCAGCTTTCGCCGGGCCGAGTCTCCCGCAGTGTCTATCTTCAGGAGGTCGCAAATGGCCTTCCATGTGTTTAAACCCTTCCTGCTCTTCAACTCAGGGACATTTGATGCCCACTCGACTGGACTCGGTGTTGGCGCCTTCTTGGGTTCTGCCCTCGCTGTCGCCGTAGACTCTCGAAGAATGGCATCAATCGGGTCTTCGGGCGTGCTCGCAGAGGCCGATGGCGCAGCGCCTTGAAGCACGCGCCTTAGCGCTGCACTGAAGGAAAGGTTCTCGAAGGGCTTCGGCTTGGCTAGCTGCCAAACTAGCAAGGAAAGATCGTCGTCTACTTCGAAGGTTTGCATGAGTGTCTCCATGATTTAGAAGCCACTAGTAAAGCACTATACGACACTAGTGTCAAGAAAGATCTAACTAGTGTTTACTAGTGCAGCGGATCTGTGTGGCTTTCTTTCTGTGGTGGGGCAAACAAGGTCGTGGCCCTTACCGCCTAACGCACTGTATCCCGCAGATCATGCCCAGATAAGCTGGATGTTGCAGGATAGTCTGTCCATGTCATCCGTAAAAAATATAAACCACATCAATGGCTTGTCGTGTCTTGCCGCAGTTCTGCAAACGAATAAAAAGCGGCCAAACCCGGCAATGGCTTTTGTCGCTCGACAGGGCATTACGGCAAGAATCGCGAGTGATTTCGGAGGCGCTCAACGAGGCGCGCCGTCGTTTTCGGCCAGCCACTCGGTCCATTGGGCGAACAGCCCGGCGTCTCCGGCGCAGACCGCCGAACGTTTCTCCAGGGAGTTGTTGAACACAGACTCGCCCGCCAAGGTCTGTTCATGGCCGCCAGCTTCGCTGAGGATGAGGCTGCCTGCGGCGTAGTCCCATAGGCCCTGGCTGCCGTGCAGGTAGAGGTGGAAGCGCCCGGCGGCCACCCAGCACCATTCGAGCGCCACCGAGCCGATGGAGCGTTGCGAGCTGTAGGGTGGGCGCATCGCCAACTGCGTGGCCAGGGGGGCTGAAAGCCGCTTGAAATCGACGCAGGCGATGGTTTTGGATAGCGGCACCTGTGTGGCGGGTACGCGCAAGGGCTGGCTGTTGAGAAATGCGCCGGCGCCCAGGGCGGCGCTGAAGACTTCGTCGCGCATCACATCGACGACGACGCCCAGCCGAACCCGGCCGCCCTGTATCCACGCCAGCGAGGGGCCGAACACCGGCAGGCCGGCGGAGAAGTTGCTGGTGCCGTCCAGCGGGTCGAGCACCCACAGGCCGGGGCCGTCTGGCGAGGCGGCTTCTTTCGCCATGAGTTGCTGTTGCGCTTCGGCGGTCATCTCTTCGCCTAACAGCGGGATGCGCGGCCAGAGGGCGGCGAGCTCGCTTTGCACGCGGGCTTGCATGGCCAGATCGGCGTCGGTGATCCAGGTGCCGTCGGCCTTCAGGCGCGGGTCGGGCGACTGCGCGCGGGGCAGGATTTCGGCGCGTGCGGCGTTGCGCAGCAAGGCGCTGACCAGGGCGAGATCGGGGAGGGCGTGCGGTGTGGGCATGGGCATTCAGGGCACGAGAATGGTGGGGGCCGCGGGCGCGGCGGTCAGGGGCCAGTCGAGGCTGTAGTGCAGGCCGCGGCTTTCGTGCCGCAACTGCGCCGAGCGCACGATGAGGGCGGCAACTTGCAGCAGGTTGCGCATCTCCAGCAGGTCGCGGGTGACGCGGAAGTTGGCGTAGAACTCGTCCACCTCGGCTTGCAGCAGGGCGATGCGATGGGCGGCGCGCTCCAGCCGCTTGTCGGTGCGCACGATGCCGACGTAGTTCCACATCAGGCGGCGCAGCTCGTCCCAGTTGTGGCTGATGACCACGAGTTCGTCGGCATCGCTCACGCGGCTTTCGTCCCAGCGGCGGGGCGTGGGCACGTCGGGGGGCGCGGTTTCCAGGATGGCGAGCGCAGCGGCTTTGCCGAACACCGCGCATTCCAGCAAGGAGTTGCTCGCCAGGCGATTTGCGCCGTGCAGGCCGGTGTAGGCCACTTCGCCCGCTGCGTAGAGGCCGGGCAGGTCGGTGCGGCCCGACAGGTCGGTGAGCACGCCGCCGCAGGTGAAATGCACTGCGGGCACCACGGGAATGGGCTCGCGCGCCATGTCGATGCCGAGTTCGAGCAGGCGGGCGTGAATGGTGGGAAAGTGCTGGCGGATGAACGCTTCGCCCTTGTGGGTGATGTCGAGGTAGACGCAGTCGAGGCCGCGCTTTTTCATCTCGAAGTCGATGGCGCGGGCCACCACGTCGCGCGGGGCGAGCTCGGCGCGCGGGTCGTGCGCGGGCATGAAGCGGGCGCCGTCGGGCAACACGAGTTTGCCGCCTTCACCGCGCACGGCCTCGGTGATGAGGAAGCTCTTGGCCTTGGGGTGATACAGGCAGGTGGGGTGGAACTGGATGAACTCCATATTGGCCACGCGGCAGCCCGCGCGCCAGGCCATGGCGAGGCCGTCGCCGCTGGCGGTGTCGGGGTTGGTGGTGTAGCGATACACCTTGCCGGCGCCGCCGGTGGCCAGCACGGTGTGCGCTGCGGCGAAAGTCTCGACCCGGCCACTGGCGGTGTCGAGGGCATAGGCGCCCCAGCAGCGCGGGCTGGCCTTGCCGTCCACATGACGGTCGGTGATGAGATCGACCGCGACATGGTTTTCCAGCAGGGTGATGTTGGGATGGGCCTTGGCGCGGGCGAGCAGAGTGGTCTGGATGGCGGCGCCCGTGGCGTCCACCACATGGGCGATGCGGCGCTGACTGTGGCCGCCCTCGCGGGTGAGGTGCAGCGCGGCGCCTTCGGTGTCGAAAGGCACGCCCTGTTCACGCAGCCAGGCAATGGCGGCCGGCCCGTGCTCGATGACAAAGCGCGTGGCCCGCAGATCGTTGAGCATGGCGCCGGCGACCAGCGTGTCCTGCATATGTTCCTCGACGCTGTCGCTCTCGGCCTGCACCGCAGCAATGCCGCCCTGCGCCCATTGGCTGGACGAGATATCGAGAGTGCGCTTGGCCAGCACCGTCACCTTGAAGCGCTCGGCGAGATGCAGAGCGGTGGACAGGCCGGCCAGACCGGCGCCGAGGATGAGGACGTCACTTTGAGGCATAAGGGGTCACCGTGTGTAAGCAGGGCGTCGACAAGGCAGGGAAGACGCGATTGTCCACCTTCGTGCCGACGAGGTTTTTGCGTGCTGACAAGAGGCGCCCATCAGCCGCGAGGTCTGGGTTTGCGGCTGGCGCTCCCCCTCCCGACCTCCCCCACGCGGTGGGGGAGGGGAAAACACTCCCTCTCTCCTTGTGGGGGGCGGGGTGTGCATTCTTCTGCGATCTCCTCCACGGCGTGGAGGAGGTGAGATCTCTCCCCTCTCCACTTGTGGGGAGGGTCGGGGTGGGCATTCTTCTGCGACCTCCTCCACGGCGTGGAGGAGGTGAGACCTCTCCCTCTCCACTTGTGGGGAGGGTCGGGGTGGGCATTCTTCTGCGACCTCCTCCACGGCGTGGAGGAGGTGAGACCTCTCCCTCTCCACTTGTGGGGAGGGTCGGGGTGGGGAGGCATTTTGACCCCGCGTGACAAGTCCAGGAGACAACCTGAGTTCAGCACTCCAGGTTGTCGATCAGCCGGGTGCGGCCCAGGCGCGCTGCGCCCAGCACCACGCAGGGCGCGCCGCGGTGCAGGTCGAGCGCGGTGGGCGTCTGCAGGTCGGCGCGGCGGCGCAGGGTGAGGTAGTCGGGCGTCCAGCCGAGTTGGTCGAGGCGGGTCTTGGCCTGTTGTTCGAGCAGGTGAATCTGCTCGGGAGCGGTCGCGCTGCGGGCGTCGTCGGCCAGGGCGCGCAGGGCGGCCTGGAGTTGCGGCGCCTGTGCGCGCTCTTCGGGCGTGAGGTAGCCATTGCGGGAGGACAGCGCCAGGCCGTCTTCGGCGCGCACCGTGTCGAGGCCGATGATGTTGATGGGCAGGGCGAACTGCTCGACCATGCGGCGGATGAGGAGCAACTGCTGATAGTCCTTCTTGCCGAACACGGCGTGGCGCGGCTGCACCATCTGGAACAGCTTCATCACCACGGTGGCCACGCCTTCGAAGTGGCCGGGGCGGGCGGCGCCGTCGAGAATGCCGGCGATGGCCGGATCGGGCAGCACGCGGAAGGTTTGCGGCTGCGGGTACATCTCGGCTTCGTCAGGGGCGAACAGCAGGTCGCAGCCAGCGTCGGCCAGCAGCGCCGCGTCGTGCGGCAGGGTGCGCGGATAGCGGTCGAAGTCTTCGTTCGGCCCGAACTGCAGGCGGTTGACGAAGATGCTCGCCACCACCGGAACGTTCTCCTGCCGCGCACGGGCGATCAGGCCCAGATGCCCGGCGTGGAGATTGCCCATGGTGGGCGCCAGCGCCCAGGCGGGGTGCTGCCGCAGCGCGGTGCGCAAGTCGTTCTGGGTGTGGACGGTCAGCATGGCAATTGCAGTCAGACGTTTTTGAGACGAAACGAATCAGGCGGCATAGCCGTGCAAGGCTTCGTCGGGAAACGCGCCTTGCTTGACGGCCTCCACATAGCCGCGCACGGCGTCGAGAATGCTCGGCGCGCCTTGCATGAAGTTGCGCACAAAGCGCGGCTTGGGGCCGCGGGTGATGTCGAGCATGTCGTGCAGCACCAGCACCTGGCCGTGTGTGCGCGCGCCCGCGCCGATGCCGATGGTGATGCCGGGATAGTCGGCGCTGATCTGCGCCGCCAGCTCGGACGGCACGAGTTCGAGCACCAGCATGGCCGCGCCCGCAGCGCCAACTTCGGCCGCATGACGGCGCAGGGTGTCGGCCGATTGCGCGTCGCGGCCCTGAATGCGGTAGCCGCCGAGCGCGTGCACGCTTTGCGGCGTGAGCCCGAGGTGGGCGCACACCGGGATGCCGCGCTCCACAAGGGCGGCGATGAGCGGCACGGTCCAGCCGCCGCCTTCCAGCTTGACCATCTGCGCGCCGGCCTGCATCAGCGCCACGCTGCTGGCCACGGCCTGCTCGACTCCGCCCTGGTAGCTGCCGAAGGGCAGATCGGCGATGAGCCAGGCGCTGCGATTGCCGCGCGCCACGCACTGCGTGTGATAAACCATTTGCTCCAGCGTGACGGGCAGGGTGGAGCTGTGGCCCTGCATCACCATGCCCAGCGAGTCGCCCACCAGCAGGCAATCGACCCCGGCGGCGTCGAGCAGGCTGGCGCTGGCCGCGTCGTAAGCGGTGAGCATGGCGACTTTCTCGCCGGCCTCGCGCATGGCGCGCAGGCGGTGCAGGGTGAGCGGTTTGCGGGGGGCGCTATCACTGCGGGGCGGGGCGCCGTAGGGCGCGGAAGAGTCTGCAGACATGGCTTGAGCTCAGGTGGAAACCGCCGCATTATGCCCGCGCCAGGCTTGTTTTTGCGAACGAGCGTTCGATTCCCAGCCTGGGAGTCTGCCGGGCTTGGGGTGCGGATGGCGAAAAATGGCGATGGGGATGCAATGTGGCGGCGGATTTGCCGCCCCATAGCTTGGACTATGGGGCAAAAAGCCGCTGGCGCAGGGCGCCGCAGGGCCATTTTGCAGCCCGCGACTTCCAAGTCCGGCAGACTCCTAACATCAACTCGGGGTGTAAGCCAGCCGCACATACAGCGGGGCGAAGGCCTCGGCCTGGGTGATGTCCACCAGCGCCTCGCGGGTGAGTTCGAGCAGCGCCACCAGCGTGACCACGGCGACGGGCACGCCCTGCGCGGGGTCGAACAGTTCGTGAAATTCGAGGAAACGCGTGCCTTGCAACTGGCGCAGCACGCGGCTCATGTAGTCGCGCACCGAAAGCTGTTCGCGGGTGATCTTGTGGTGCGTATGCAGCTTGGCGCGCTTGAGAATGTCGCTCCAGGCCCGCTGCAACTCGTCAGTGGTGACGTCAGGCAGGCGCGGCGCGGCGTCGCGGTCGAACAGCACTTGCGCGCGCCAGAAGTCGCGTCCGAGCACGGGCAGGGCGTCGAGTTGCTGCGCGGCGAGCTTGAAGCGTTCGTACTCCAGCAGACGGCGCACGAGTTCGGCGCGCGGGTCTTCGGGCTCTGCGCCCGGTTCGGCGGGCGGGCGCGGCAGCAACATGCGCGACTTGATCTCGATGAGCATGGCCGCCATCAGCAGATACTCGGCGGCGAGTTCGAGGTTGTGATGGCGGATCTGCTCGACATAGCTCAGATACTGCGCGGTGACCTGCGCCAGAGGAATGTCGAGGATGTTGAAGTTCTGCTTGCGGATGAGATAGAGCAGCAGATCCATCGGCCCTTCGAAGGCTTCGAGAAAGACCTCCAGCGCGTCGGGCGGGATGTAGAGGTCTTGCGGCAACTCGAACAGCGGCTCGCCATACAGCCGCGCGACCGCCATGCCATCGACCGTTGCCGGCGTGCTGTCCACTGTCGGGGACAGCAGCGCGGCGTCGCTGGAGGCGGAGGTCATTGAATGGCCTGTTGCCAAGCTTGCGACGCTCGGGCGGATGTCAGTGGCTGCCGTAAACGTAGGCTTTCTGCGGCACCCGGCCTGCCTGGAATTCCCGGGTCAACTCGGGGTTCTGCGGTTTGTCCCAAAGCCGGGCACGCCCTTCTTTCTGCTTGGCCTCAAGCTGCGGATCGCTGTGCTTCAGATCCTGGATGAAATGCGTCACTTCAGAAACGTAGGGTTTGACTTTGAAAGGCATGGACGTTCTCGAATGGAAACGGCAGGAGGAACAACAAGGCTGCCATTCTAAGCAAGCGGCTGCCCCGGCTGAAACGCCCTAAGTCAGTGCGTAACGCCTTGATATGGTGCGATTTAGGCCAGGCAATGCACCGAAAAAGCGCGTTTTGTGAGCGGTTGTGAACCAAACAAGGGTGTCATGCGTCTTTTATGGGCACGGAGTTTGCTGTTTCCGTGCATCTGACCCTTCTCAGGAACCCCAATCGTGCAAGACGCCTCCAGCGGTAATGTGTTGTTCATCCTCCTCGGCGCCATTCTGGTGCTCGCCATGCACGCTGGGTTCGCCTTTCTTGAGTTGGGCACGGTGCGCAAGAAGAACCAGGTCAACGCGCTGTCGAAAATCATCACCGACTTTTCCGTCTCCGCGATCGCCTACTTCCTGATCGGCTATGGCATCGCCTACGGCCATCATTTCCTCGTAGGCGATGAGGTGCTCACCCGCGAACATGGCTACGAGCTGACCCGCTTCTTCTTCCTGCTGACCTTCGCCGCGGCCATTCCGGCCATCATTTCTGGCGGCATTGCCGAGCGCGCCAAGTTCTGGCCCCAACTCATCGCCACCTTCACCATCGTCGCCTTCGTCTACCCGTTTTTCGAGGGCATTGTGTGGCACGGCAATCTGGGCATTCAGGCGTGGCTGCAATCCACCTTTGGCGCGCCTTTTCACGACTTCGCCGGGTCAGTGGTGGTGCATGCGATGGGCGGATGGATCGCGCTGCCCGCCGTGCTGCTGCTGGGCGCCCGGCGCGGCCGCTATCACGCCAATGGGCAGATCTCCGCGCATCCGCCGTCGTCCATTCCCTTTCTGGCGCTGGGTTCGTGGATTTTGATCGTGGGCTGGTTCGGCTTCAATGTGATGAGCGCGCAAAAGCTCGACCAGATCAGCGGCCTGGTGGCGGTGAACTCGCTCATGGCGATGGTCGGTGGCACCCTGGCGGCGCTGGCGGCGGGCAAGAATGACCCCGGCTTTTTGCATAACGGCCCGCTGGCCGGGTTGGTGGCGGTGTGCGCGGGTTCGGACGTGATGCATCCACTGGGCGCGATGGTGGTCGGCGCGGTGGCAGGGGCGCTGTTCGTCTGGATGTTCACCCTGACGCAAAACCGCTGGAAGATCGACGACGTGCTGGGCGTCTGGGCGCTGCATGGCCTTTGCGGCGCCTGGGGCGGCATCGCCGCGGGCATCTTCGGCATGAAGGCGCTGGGCGGTCTGGGCGGCGTGTCGCTGGCCTCGCAGATCGTCGGCACGCTGATGGGCATCACGGTGGCCTTGATGGGCGGCTTCGTGGTCTATGGCGTGCTGAAAAAGACCCTCGGCATCCGCCTCGATGCCGAGGAAGAATTCAACGGCGCCGACCTTTCCATCCACCGCATCAGCGCCACCCCGGAGCGGGAGGCGTCGTGGTGACCGCGGCTTTGGCCAGTCGCTGCGCGCTGACCCGTGAAGGGCGAGAAACCACTGGGCGATCCGATGTGTTTCTCATGCGCTCGGCTTGTCTCCTGAGAAAACGCAGGGCCGCCCCAAGTTTTCTCATCCCCCTCGGGGGGGCTGGGCCATCCTCCTCCCGACCTCCCCCACGCCGTGGGGGAGGTGAGATCACTCCCTCCCCGCTCGTGGGGAGGGATGGGGTGGGGAGTGCTCGGCCCTGGGGGCGCTCAGATCCAGCCCAAATCGGACAGCCCGAGCTTGTGTGACCAGAGTACCTTGCCCTCGACGCTCTTGGTCACCAGTTCCAGGCTACGGTTCTTGCCCTCGCCACTGAACTTGAGCACGCCATAGTTGCGCTCCGTGACCAGTGTGCCGGGTACTCGGTTGGGGTCGTCATCGCCTTTGGCAGGCCCAGAATTCAGCGGTGAGCAGG
>JAQTVS010000068.1 GCA_028706735.1 Thiomonas sp. | reverse complement strand
TCAGAATCACATAGACCGCGCCGAAGAGGAAGATCAGCGAGACGATGATGCGGATGGAGTCCGCGGGCAGGGTGCTGAAAAAGGGCGACACCAGATAGCCCGCGGTGAACAGCCCGATCAGCAGGGTCAGCATCTTCCAGGCCTTGCCGACCTGGCCGCCAGGGATCTTGCTGCGCAGCAGCAGCACGTCCACCAAGCCATAGATCATGATGGCAATGCCGATGGCATTGATGAAAAACGCGGTATCGATTTGCATGTCTCACTCCAGTTTGTGTGCAATGTCTGTGCCGTACCCTGGTACGGTTGCGCCCTATTGTGTCAGGCGCACATCGCTGACTAACGATGTTTACATTGTTCGGAGAGAATTGGGATTTTGCGCTTCGGGTCAACCCCCATACTGCCAAAGCGCAATGCAGAAAGCGTGAAATAAGTCACTTAATGCTTTAGGGCCTGTTCACGCTATTTGTGCACCCGCGTTGCCCCCAGACGGGGAGGGATGCAAGGCGGAGGCCCCAGGCAAGGCTGGTCGCCTTGCCTGGGGCTGGCAACGCCGCAGACGCCCCGTCTGGGGGCAACCCTTCGGGCCAGGGGTCCGGGCGGCGCACTGCCACGTTGCAGTCCGCTTGTGGTGCAACACACCACGGCGCGGTCTGCACCTCGCATTGCCTCCGCCCAGACCCCCGGCGCGGGTGCACAAATAGCGTGAACAGGCCCAAGACCAGTCACTCCTCAGGCCGGCGCTGAAATGCCGATCGTGTTGCGCGCGAAACACAAATCCCGCCAAACGCGCGCCTTGTCGGCCGGGTTGCGCAGCAGATAGGCGGGGTGATAGCTCACGATTACGGGAATGCCGGCGAATTGATGCACCTGGCTACGCAATTGGCTGATGGGCGCGTTGCTGCCCAGCAGGCTTTGCGCGGCAAATCGCCCGAGCGCCAGAATCAGGCTGGGCTGGAGCAGCGCGATCTGGCGCTGCAGCAAGGGCGCGCACTGGGCCACTTCTTCCGGCTCCGGGTTGCGGTTGCCGGGGGGGCGGCACTTGAGCACGTTGGCGATGTAGACCGCGTGTTGCGGGTCGTTGGCGCGACGGTCCAGGCCGATGGCGTGCAGCATGGCGTCGAGCAGCTGCCCGGCCGCGCCGACGAAGGGCTCGCCCTGGCGGTCTTCTTCTGCGCCGGGTGCTTCGCCCACGATCATCCAGCGGGCCTGCGTCGAGCCGCTGCCAAACACAGCCTGATGCCGACTGCCACCGAGCTTGCAGGCGCGGCAGGCCTGGGCGGCTGCCTCCAGTTCGTCCCAGCGCATGCGGGCGATGGCGCTGGATCGCTCGGAGTCTGGCGGCGAGACGGTCGCAGGCGGTTGTGCGGTGCTGCGGGGCTTGGGCGCAGTCGGCGCGGGTCGTGCGGCAGGGGCGCCGTGCACGGGGACTGCAGCGCGCGACTCGATCTCTTGAACAGGCATGCGCGCCGCATCAGGTCTGGAGGCGCTCTCCAGCAGGCTGCGCCGCACGAACAGCGGCCCCAGGCCGAGCGCTTCGGTCCAGCGCAGAACTTGCGGGGTAATGTGCGGCCCCGGCGACGCAGGGTGGGCGGGATGGTCGGACATGGCGGATTTATTCACACCCTCTCACCCGATTGACGCCGGGCGCAGGCCGCGGCGCTGCAACAAGTCGCCGACCTGCGCGGACATCACCAGGGCGTCTTCGCGGCAAGGGCGTCCGTGGGCGTCGTGCGCTGGGTAATAGTCGCGCCGCCGGGTGATGGGGTAGAAGCCGTAGCGCTCGTAAATGCGCACCGCCTGGGCGTTGCTGGGGCGCACCTCCAGCCAGAGCAGGTGCGCGCCGTCGGCTCGGCTGAGCAAGGTCACCGCGTCCAGCATCAGCAGGCTCAGGCCCTGCCCCTGCACTTCGGGTGCAACAGAGATGTTGAGCAGGTGCATTTCTTCCACCCCGGGCATGGCGACGAAATAGCCGCGCACGGTATTGGCCTGGTCGGTCAGCACCTGGGTGTGATATTGCACGGTGAGCGAGTCAGCAAAGTTGCCGCGGCTCCAGGGAAAGGCGTAAACCGTGTTCTCGATCTGCGCCACAGCGTCAAGATCTGCCGGGAGCATTTGCCGCAGGGCGTAGGCAAACTGCCCGGCTGCTGAGGCCTCGTCGCGGGGGCGCAGCCGGGCGTTCATGTGCGGGCGCGGGCGAGTTCGCGCTCGGCCGTGGTGAGGGCCACTTTGTCGCGGACATAGATCGGCTGCGCCAGCGCGGCCGGCACGGTGAGGCCGGCGGCATGTTGCTGCTGTGCCAGCCGTGCCACCGCTGCCGCAGAAGGGGTGCAGACAATGGCGCGCAGCACGGCGCGGTGCAGCGCGTGCAGGCGCGGGTTGTCGGCTGAGAGGCGGGCGCACGCGGCGGACAGACCTTCCGCATGGGCGCTCCAGGCATTGCCGCAGGCCAGCGGCGGCGGCATGTCCGGGCTGCTGGCGGCGGGCTGATGCGCCAGGACTTCCGCCCAGGCCAGCAAGGCGTGTTCGGGGGAATGGACCGCCGGAGGATGCAGGCGCTGCCAGCCAGTGCTGTCGGCGCGAAACATTTCCCAATACATCTCACCCATGCGCGCGTCGTTTGCCACGAGGACCACGCTGCCGGGCGCGGCTTGTGCCGACTCGGGCAGCACCGTGCCGTCGGTGTGCAGCACGGGGAAAGCGGTTTCAGCCTGTGCCATGAGGGTGTCGATCCGGGCGACCGGCAGGCAGAGCGCGTAGGCCAGGCCTTGCGCCGCGGCGGCGGCGGTGCGCAGCCCAGTGAACGCTCCGGGTCCGGCGCCCATGCCGATGAGGTCGAGGTCGGAGAACTGCATTTCGGCGGCCTGGAGCAGTTCGGCGCACAGCGGCAGCAGACGCTGCGAGGCGCGTGCGCCGCCGACTTCGTCGCGGGTGCGGCAGACGCCGTCCACGCTGAGCGCCACGCTCAGGGCTTCGGTGCTGGTGTCGAGGGCGAGGATGCGCATAGGGGACGGATTATCGGTGAATTCCTCCCGGCTTGAACGCGGATCGGGCTGCCAGGCGGCGGTGTTTGCTTGCAGGAATAATGCACGGTATGAACCCGATCCTGACTTCCACTCCCGACGCTTCCATCTCCCTGCCCGTCACCGCCTTCATTGGCGGCGGCAATATGAGCAGCGCCCTGATCGGCGGACTGCTGGGCGCCGGAGCGGACGGGGCGCGCCTGCTGGTTGTCGAGCCGTTTGCCGAGCAGCGTCAACGTCTGCGGCAACGCTTTTCCGGGGTGCAGGTGCTCGCCATGCCAACGCCTGCGTTGCATGCGGCGCAGGCGGTGGTCTGGGCGGTGAAGCCGCAGCAGTTTGCGCAGGCCGCAGCCGAGTGCAGGCCGCATCTGGCCAACGCGCTGCAGGTCAGCATCATGGCGGGGGTGCGTTGCAGCGCCATCGAGAGGCAAACCGGCGCGCAGCGAATGGTGCGCACCATGCCCAACACCCCGGCGCTCATCGGCCAGGGCATCACCGGGCTGTTTGCCAGCGCGCAGGCCAGCGCGCAAGACCGCGCCGTGGCCGATGCCCTGCTCGCGCCCGCCGGACAGCGGGTCTGGGTCGAGCGCGAGGACCTGCTCGATGCGGTCACGGCGGTGTCCGGCTCCGGCCCGGCGTATGCGTTCTATCTGGCCGAGGCCATGAGCCGCGCGGGCGAAGAGCTGGGCCTGAGCGCCGAGCAGGCGCGCGAACTAGCGCTGGCCACCTTGGCGGGCGCCGCGGCGCTGGCGCAAGGCAGCAGGGAATCGCTGGCCACCCTGCGCGCCAATGTCACCAGCAAGGGCGGCACCACTGCGGCGGCGCTGGCGGTTTTCGATGCGGCCGAGATGCAGGCCACGATTGTCCGCGCGCTGCACGCGGCAGATCAACGCGCCAAAGAGCTGGGCGACGCGCTGGATGCGGGCTGAGGTTGACGCCAGACGGCTTCAGCCCAGCCGCTTGAGTGCATTCAGGCTGCGGATGCGGGCGGCGACGAAGGCCGGGCGGCCGTGCAATTTGGTGCGCTCCATTGGCAGGTCGCGCCTTGTTCGCGCAGCGCGGCGGGCGTAACGCACCATCCACGCACCGCGCAGGCCGATGCGGCGGGCGGCCTGCAAATGCCCGGGCGTGTCCTCCACCAGCACGCATTGCGCGGGCCGCAGCCGGTGGCGGGCGAGCACATGGCGCAGCATGCGCGCGTCCGGCTTGGGGCGCAGCTTGCGGAACATCCACATGTCTTCAACCGCGAGCAGGCCATCGACCAGCGGCCAGAGTTTGAGGTGTTTGAGCACGCGCCGGGCGTAGTCGCGCGGGGCGTTGGTGAGCACCAGCTTGCGGCCCGGCAGACGCGCCAGCGCTGCGCGCTCGCTGCCGTCGCAGCGCAACATGCGCGGCAGATGGGGAAAGTCGTGCGTCTCGCGCAGAAACTGCGCGGCGTCCACGCCGTGCTCGTGCATCAGGCCCAGCAGGGTGGCGCCGTAGCGTTGCCAGAAATGGGCGCGAATGCGGTTGGCCTCCTCTCGCCCCACGCCCAGATGCCGCTCGATGAACGTGGTCATCTCCGCATTCATCAGCGGAAACACCCGCCACGAGGCGTCGTGCAGAGTGTTGTCGAGATCGAGCAGCCAGACGGTCTGGCTTGCTGCGCAAGCCGGATTACGCGGCATGCGGCAGGTCCAGATCGGCAAAGCAGTAGCGCACCGCGCCAAAGCGTGCGGGCGCGGTCCAGGGGGTCAATCCGGTGATGCGATGTGCGACCGGGCGGGAGAACGCCGGGCCGTCGAACACGAAGGTGTGGAACTCGCCGTTCTCGCCGCAGGCGTCAATGCCCACCGGCAGGCTGGCGATGAATTCGGCATCGAACTCTCGACCGCAATAGGCGTCGTCAAGAAAGCGGCTGTCCACGCAGACCACGCGGGCGCGCCAGCCCTGCGCCAGAAACGCGTCCACCAGCGCCAGCCGCGCCTGCCCCCACAGCGGCAAGCATGCCTGCAGACCGGCTTGGGCGCAGACCTGTTCCTCCCAGTCGCGGTGGGCCTGCAGGTCGATGTCGCCAAACACCGCAGCCTGCGCGCCGCGCGCGGCCAGCGCCTGCAACTGCGCGACGAATGTGGCTTGGTAGCTGTCCCAGCTTGCCGCGGCTGTCACCAGTTCCAGCCCCAAGGCGTCCGCCTGCGCCTGCATCAACGCCAGCGGCACGCCGTGGCTGCGAAGACGCTGGCCGGTTTCTTCGAGCATGGCCAGCAGCCAGCGCACTTCCAGCCCGCTCGCGCGGGCGCGCTGCACGGCGAGCTTCGAATCCTTGCCGCCGCTGAACGAGGCCAGCGCCAGGGTGCTCAATGCGAGCGGATCATGGTGCCGAAGGCCTGCTCGGTCAGCACTTCGAGCAGGATGGCGTGCGGAATGCGGCCGTCGACGATGTGCACGGTGTTGACGCCGGATTTGGCGGCTTCCAGCGCGGACGAGATCTTTGGCAGCATGCCGCCGGAAATGGTGCCGTCGGCGAACATGGCGTCGATTTCATGCGCGGTGAGGTCGGTGAGCAACTCGCCCTTCTTGTTCATCACCCCGGGGATATTGGTGAGCAGCAGCAGTTTTTCGGCGCGCAGCACCTCGGCCAGCTTGCCGGCCACCACGTCGGCGTTGATGTTGAACGAGGCGTTGTCCTCGCCGAAGCCAATGGGCGAGATGACGGGAATGAACTGATCGTCCTGCAGCGCCTTGACCACGGAAGGGTCGATGGCCGCCACTTCGCCCACCTGGCCCACGTCGATCTCGGCTTCAGGATTCTCGCGGTCGCGCATGCGCAGTTTGCGCGCGCGGATCAAGCCGCCGTCGCGTCCGGTCAGCCCCACCGCCTTGCCGCCGGCGTGGTTGATCAGGCCGACGATGTCTTGCTGCACCTGGCCGGCCAGCACCCATTCCACCACTTCCATGGTCTCGTCGTCGGTCACGCGCATGCCTTGCACGAAGGTGCCTTTCTTGCCCACGCGGCTCAAAGCCTCGTCGATCTGCGGGCCGCCGCCGTGCACCACCACCGGGTTCATGCCCACCAGCTTGAGCAGCACCACGTCCTCGGCAAAGTCTTGTTGCAGCGCCGGGTCGGTCATGGCGTTGCCGCCGTACTTGATGACCAGGGTCTTGCCGTGGAACTTGCGGATGTAGGGCAGGGCCTGGGCGAGGATTTCGGCTTTCTCGCGGGGGGCGATATGCGACAGATCGGGGAAGTCGGAGGACGTGTCGGCGGTCATGGCGAACCTTGGTCGTGAAGGGAGGGAGGCGGGGGCGATGTTGCGGTGCGCAATTCTAGGGGGCTGTCGTGTTTGAAGCGCTGTTCACCCTACACTGCGTACCCCATGCGCAACCCGCTTTTCACCCTTTATCGCACCCTGCGCCACCGGACCCGCCTGAGCGCGGCCATTGCGCTGGGCGTGGTGCTGTGGTCGGTGCTCAGTGCCACACTGCCGCGCACCATTGCGCTGCTTTGGGCGTTCGACGCCAGCGCGCTGCTGTTTCTGGCGACGACCGCCTGGATGATGGCGCACGCCACGACCGAAACCCTCAAGCGCCGCACCGAGCTGGAGACCGAAGGCCGCTGGACGGTGCTGCTGTTCAGCCTTGTGCTGTCGGGCGCGGTGTTCGCCGCACTCTCGGTGGAACTGCATTCGGTGCGCGGCCAACCCGGCGTGCTGGCGCTGGCCGGCAGCAGCATCGTGCTGTCCTGGCTGTTTTTTTCGGTGATCTTCGCCCTGCAATACGCCCACAGCGACTACACCGCGCGCACGGCGGGAACGCCTGCGCTGCTGTTCCCCAACAATCAAGTGCCCGACTATTGGGACTACCTCTATTTCTCCGTGGTGCTGAGCATGACCTTTCAGACCTCGGACGTGAACATCGCCGGGCGTCATGTGCGGCGCCTGGTCTTGCTGCACAGTGTGGCGGCGTTCTTTTTCAATGTGGTGATTCTGGCGCTGACGGTCAATGCCCTGGCCGGCGCTTTTTAAATCTGGAGACTTTGACATGACGACCCTCGGCACTCCGCTATCCCCTTCGGCGACCCGCGTGATGTTGCTCGGCGCGGGCGAACTGGGCAAGGAAGTGCTCATCGCGCTGCAGCGCCTGGGCGTGGAAACCATCGCTGTGGACCGCTATGACCACGCGCCGGGACAGCAGGTGGCGCACCACGCCCGCACCATCAGCATGACCGACCCCGAGGCCTTGCGCGCCCTCATCCTGAAGGAAAAGCCGCATCTGGTGGTGCCGGAAATCGAGGCCATCGCCACGCCGGTGCTTGAGGAACTGGAGGCTGCCGGTGTGGTGACCGTCATTCCCACAGCCCGCGCCGCGCGGTTGACCATGAACCGCGAAGGCATCCGCCGACTGGCCGCCGAAGAGCTGGGATTGGCTACATCGCCCTATGCCTTCGCCGATTCGCTGGAGGAACTGCAGGCCGCGATCGATGGCGGCATCGGCTACCCCTGCGTGGTCAAGCCGGTGATGAGTTCCTCGGGCAAGGGGCAGAGCAAGCTCGACGGCCCCGCCGACGTGCGTCCGGCCTGGGAGGCGGCGATGTCGGGCGGGCGGGTGGCGCAGAGCCGCGTGATCGTGGAGGGCTTCATCGACTTCGACTATGAAATCACCCAGCTCACCGTGCGCAGCGTGGGCGCCGACGGCGCCGTGCGCACCAACTTCTGCGAGCCCATCGGCCATGTGCAAGTGGCCGGCGACTATGTGGAAAGCTGGCAGCCGCATGCCATGCACCCGGTGGCGCTGGAGCGCAGCCGCGACATGGCGCGGCGCATCACCGAGGCGCTGGGCGGGCGCGGCATTTTTGGCGTGGAACTGTTCGTGAAGGGCGAGCAAGTGTGGTTCAGCGAGGTCAGCCCGCGCCCGCACGACACCGGGCTGGTCACCCTCATCACCCAGTGGCAGAGCGAGTTCGAGCTGCACGCCCGGGCCATTCTCGGTCTGCCGGTGGACACGTCGCTCAAGACCGCGGGCGCCAGCGCGGTGATCTACGGCGGGGTCGAGGCGCGCGGCGTGCGCTTCGACGGCGTGGAGGCGGCGCTGGCCATTCCCGGTACCGATCTGCGGCTGTTCGGCAAACCCGAGAGCTTCGTCAAGCGCCGCATGGGCGTGGCGCTGGCCCGCGCCGAATCGACCGACGCCGCGCGCGCCAAGGCCAAACGCGCCGCGCAACAGGTGCGGGTGGTGGCGTCCGACTGACGGCGCAGTGCGGCGCCGCGCCGGAGCTCATCCAGACATTGCGGGGTGTCCCGGCATGGTGGAGTGCAACGCGCTGTCGAAGCCGCCAGAGCGCGAATCGGCGTCGCGGCTCGCGTGGCGTGCAGCCGATTCCGCCGCCATGGGCGGAATGTTCACCAGCACCAGATTCCAGAACTGATGCCGCATCACGCGGCTGCGCGTCTTGAGCTGCGCGGCCTGCGCGGGCTCGATGGGGGCCTTGGCAGAAAGCCGTTCGCGCAGGCGGGTGTGAAAGATGTGGAGCTCACGGATGAGGCGCAGGAAGGCGGGCCGATCTTCGTACATCGCCTGATGGGTCTGGCACCAAAGGCCCAGCTCGGTTTGCAGCGCGGCGTTCGGCTTGAGAGCGCCCCCAGACCTGCCGCGTTCGCGTCAGGCCCCCCGAGGGGGATGAGAACACTTGGGGCGGCCCGGCGTTTTCTCATGAAACTGCTGGCGCTGGCTTTCGCTCAGGGTGTCCTGCTGTGCGCGCAGGGCCACGGCGTTGTGTCACACCAGGGCCTGGGATGGCATCTGCCGAGATGGCCTGCAGGTGGCGCAGCGAGGCCGTCAAGGGATGCGCTGGGGCCAATGGGCCAGTTTGATCTACATCAAAGCAGAGGTGGATGGAATCGCCTTAGGTTTATGTAACTAATTGATACTCATGTTTTCTTTTTGAAAGGAATTTCATGAAAAAAGCACTCTTGACCGTCGCCCTCTCCGCCCTGGCCTTTTCGTCTGCCGCGTTTGCGCAAGAAGCCAAAAAGCCGCTGACCTTCAGCGAAATCCAGACCATCCGCATCATGGCCGGTGGGGTGGTGGGCAACGCCCTGGCCAAAACCATGGAGCGCCCGCATCTGGGCATCCTGGCCAACCGTTCCGTGATCTGCAACGATCTGGCCGGCGGCATCGGCGGCACGTTGACGGTGAACAAGGCAGACTCCGAGCTGACGTTCGAATCGGTGAAGGACAAGGCGGAAATCGCCCCCGCCATCGCCCGCCTCCTGCCTTCTGACGGCCTTTATATGGCCTTTGGCGGCGAATGGAAAAAAGAAGAAAACATGGCGCTGCTCGAAGCTGCGCTGGAACAACTGGCCGAGCACAACTACAAGGGCAGCGTGATTTTCCACGTCACCACTTGGGCGCAAAAGCAGCCGCAAGAGATCGCCGCGCGCAACCCCAAGATCGCCAAATATTTCGAAACCGCCACCCTGCGCGCTGTCACGCTGGACCTGAACAAAAAAGAGGCCATTATCAATAAGGTCACTTTCGACGGCAAGGCGTACAAACTCAACGTCGCCGCGACCGCGCCGCTGCGCGACGACTTGGTGGAACTGTTCAAGCGCCAGTAAACGCAGCGGCTGTAAACGCCTCGGCTGCACGGCATCCCGCAACACCCCGCTCCGGCGGGGTGTTGCGCGTTTCGGCGCTGTGCAAAAGCAAGTGGGGCTGCCGCAGCGGTGATACGCATCCTGGCGGACAATCGCTTAAAGGTGGGCAACGGCGCCTCGCGCTGACGCTTGCTCGTTTTTTGTCGCCCACCCCGTTGTCTCAAATCCCCCCTTCCGCTGAACAGCCGCCTGCGCCCAATGCAGGCGACTTGGCACAGCAGGGCCCCCGCTGGTTGCCATCATCGTGGCCATCGGCTTCTTGATGGAGTAGATCGACGTCCCATCGACACCACCGCCATTCCCGATATGGCGCGCTCGCTGCATGTGAGCGCGGTGCAGATGAGTCTGGCCGTGAACGCCTATGTTCTGACCCTGACCGTGCTGCCGCTGCTTGCCTTGCCGGCCTTTGTTCGCTTGAGGGCGGGTGACGGTGCGGTGGTGAGCGGGCACGGGGCGTCGCCGCAGCCCGAAGCGTGATGGTCGGACGGCGACGCACAATGCAAGTTTTTCTTCTTGAGTGATTTACGTCATGGCGCTCAAAGCGACGATTTACAAAGCCGACCTGCAGGTGGCCGACATGGACCGGCATTACTACGCCGACCATGCCCTGACCATTGCCCGTCATCCCTCCGAAACCGACGAGCGCATGATGGTGCGGGTGCTGCTTTACGCGCTGTACGCGCAGGAGGGCATCGCCCTGACCAAAGGACTGTTCGATGTGGACGAGCCCGACATCTGGGTGAAAGATCTGACCGGCGCGATCAAGCTGTGGATCGACATCGGCCAGCCCGATGAGAGCCGCGTGCGCAAAGCCTGCGGACGCGCGGAACAGGTCGTCGTGGCCTGCCATGCCAGCAGTTGCCCCGTGTGGTGGAAGCAGAACGCGGCCAAGCTCGCGCGGCTGAAAAACCTCACTATGCTGCGGCTGCCCGCTGAAACCAGCCAGGCGCTGGCCGGGCTGGCCGAGCGCACCATGCAGTTGCAGTGCCTG
>JAQTVS010000067.1 GCA_028706735.1 Thiomonas sp. | reverse complement strand
ACGAAGAGCAGCAGCGCGAGCGCAGCGTCGCTGCGCTGAAGCGCCGTGCCGCCGCGCTCGGCTTCCAGATCAATCCGACCTCAGTGTCCGCTTGAAACACGCCTCAACCGTTTTGTTTCTTGAGAGGCCCAGGCCGCGGTTGCCGCGGCTTTTTTCAGCCGCCGCACCACCGCGCCAAGCACGGGGACGGTGGCGTAGAAATCGCAGGCATCCCAGTAATCGCGGTGGTCAATCACCAGCCCCTGCGCATCGCGCACGAAGCGCGTCGCGCCGGCGACGACCTGCGCTGACGCGCCTTTGCGCAGGGCAAAGTGGAAATCCCAGGTCATCTAGCCGACATGGTTTTGCCCCGGCGTGACCTCGCTCACCACAAAACGCGGTGCATGCAATTTGGCGTACATATGCGCAAACTGCGCGGTGATGGCGTGCAGCCCCTGCACGCGGTTGAACGGGTCTTGAAAAGTGGCCTGCGGGGCGTAGGCCTGCGCCAGCACGGCGAGCTGGTCTGGGCGCAGTTGTTCAAACACGCGGGCGATGCGGTGCAGAGGCGAAAGGGCGGTGTCTGTTTCCATGACGCGCATCTTAAGCAGATGCGCTGTGCGGCGCTGGCGTCAAACCCAGCGCGGCAGCAACACCGCCGCCCAGACCAGCACGCACAGCAGCAGGGTCAGCAGCACGGCGGCGCTGCCCAGGTCTTTGGCGGTCTTGCTCAGATCGTGCTGCTCGAGCGAGACGCGGTCGACCGTGTACTCGATGGCGGTGTTGAGCAGCTCCACAATGAGCACCAGCAGCACGCTGCCCGCGAGCGCCGCGCGTTCCGTCCAGGTGCGGCCCAGCCAAAGCGCCAAGGGCAGCAGGATGAACGCCAGCGTGAGCTCCTGCCGGAATGCCGACTCGGTCTGCCACGCCGCGCGCAGGCCGCTCAGGGAGTTGATGCCCGCGTGATAGACGCGCGACAGGCCGGTGCGCGTCTTGTACGGGTTGGGCGCCATGTCCTGCTTGGAGGCGGGCGCGCGCTCGCGCTGCTGGGCCATGCGTTCAGCGCCCCGCGTGAGCCGCGGCGCCTTCACGCACCGCCCTGCGCAAATGGTCGAGAAACTGCCGGGACGCGGCCTCCCAGGTGAATTTGCGTGCATGCGCCAGCGCCACGCTGCGCGGAATCTGCAGGGCGCGCAGACAGGCGGCCTTGAGGTCGTTGTCGAGCGCGCCCGCCGGGCTGTCGCCAATTACGTCCAGCGGACCGGTGACCGGGAAAGCCGCCACCGGGCAGCCGCAGGCCAGCGCCTCGATCAGCACCAGGCCGAAGGTGTCGGTCTTGCTCGGAAACACGAACACATCGGCGCCGGAGTAAACCTTGGCCAGTTCGTCCTGCGTGAGCACGCCGAGGAACCGCACGCCAGGGTACTGCCTGCGGATGCGTTCCATCTCCGGCCCTTCGCCCACCACCCATTTGGTTCCCGGCAGATCGAGCTGCAGGAAGGCGTCGATATTCTTCTCCACCGCCACCCGGCCGACGTACAGGAAGATTGGCGGCGTGCCATCCAGCCGTTCGCCTTCACGCGGGTAGAACATGCGGTGATCCACCCCGCGCGACCACAGCCGCACATTGCGAAAGCCATGCTCCTGCAAGTCGCGCTGCACCACTTGCGTGGGCGCCAGCACCGCGCGACCGGCATTGTGGAAGCGGCGCAGATAGGCATAGGTCCAGCCCAGCGGCACGCGGAACCGCGCCTGCACATATTCGGGGAAGCGGGTGTGATACGCGGTGGTCAGCGGAATGTCCAGCCGCTGGGCCACCCGCCGCGCGGCCTGCCCCAGCGGTCCTTCCGTGGCCACATGCACCACGTCGGGCATGAAGGCGGTGACGCGCTGCATGATCTGCGCGCGGGGCCGCAGGCTGAGGCGGATTTCCGGGTAGGTCGGGCAGGGAATGGTGCGAAAGCTGCCCGGCTCCACCACATCGACTTCCTGCCCCATGTCGCGCAACTGGCAAATGGTGGTCTTGAGGGTGCGCACCACGCCATTGACCTGCGGCTCCCAGGCGTCGGTGACGATGAGGATGCGCAAGGGCGGCGTGCCAGCGGCGGCGGGCCAGGGTGTCTCCGCCGCGGCGCTGACATGCGGCGGAACGGCCGTGGCGATCATGCGCTCACCGCCTGGGCGCTCATGGCCGGATCCCTGCCCTGTGCCGCAGGCTGCGGCGCCAGCTCCGCCAGAACCTGCAGCCCGGCATTCCAGTGCAGCAGCTTGAGGCGTCCGTCGAAGTCTTCCACCAGGGCGGTGAGACTCTCCACCCAGTCGCCGCAGTTGGCGTAGATCTGCCGGTCTTCGCTGCGCAGCTCGGCGCGGTGGATGTGGCCGCACACCACGCCGTCGCATTGCTGGCGGCGCGCCTCGTCGCTGAGCAGCGTTTCGAAGCTGGAGATGGTGTTCACCGCGGCCTTGATCTTGTGCTTGAGGTATTGCGACAGCGACCAATAGGGCAGTCCGAGTTTGAGCCGCGCATGGTTGAGCCAGCGGTTGAGCTTGAGGGTGAACATGTAGGCGGCGTCGCCCAGATGCGCCAGCCACTTGGCGTAGAGCACCACGCTGTCGAACAGGTCGCCATGCACGATGAGCAGGGTGCGGCCATCGGCGGTGACATGCCGCACTTGGTTGATGACCTCGATGCCGCCGAAGTGCAGCCCGTCGTAGGGCCGGGCGAATTCGTCATGATTGCCCGGCACGAACACCACCCGCGTGCCCTTGCGCGCCTTGCGCAGCAGCTTTTGCACCACGTCGTTGTGCGCCTGCGGCCAGTAGATGCCCTTTTTCTTGAGCTGCCAGCCGTCGATGATGTCGCCCACCAGATAGATGGTGTCGGCGCTGCAGTGCCGCAGAAATTCGAGCAGCTGCGGCGCCTTGCAGTCGCGCGTGCCGAGGTGGATGTCGGACAGCCACAGGGTGCGCCATTTCACCTCCGGCTCGGCGTCGCCGCCACCGTCCTGCGGCATGTCGGTCGGCGTGGCAGCACCCGTGGCCTGCGCAGGCGCGAGGTCTTCCGGAAACGCTGCACTGTTGCGCATCAGTCTGGACAGGGTGTCGGTAGCCATGACGCGCATTGCATCGCGTCAATATGTCAGGCGCGTGACCGTCACAGAGAAAACGGCCGCGCGGCTTGACGCAAGCGCTTGTGCCGCGGGCTGCGACAGGTTCAAATCAGCCGCATTTCCTTCCCAGACATCCTTCGCCATGAGCCAGGAACGCGAACTCAAATTCCGACTCGACCCCGCCCTGCACGACGCCGTGCGCGTCCACCCGGTCTTGCTCACCCTGGCGCACACGCCGCAGGCGCACGCCCTGCAAAGCTGGTATTTCGACACGCCGGAGCACACCCTGCGCAAGGCGGGCCTGGCGCTGCGCGTGCGGCACACAGGCGACGGGCGGCGCATCCTCACCCTCAAGAGCAGCCCGGCCGAAGGCCTGCAACTCACGCGCGGCGAATGGGAGTTCGATATCGACGCCGACGCGCCCGACGCCGATGCACTGGACCGCTTGAGCCACACCCGCCTCGCCACTCTGGGCGATGCAGGCATGCTGGCGAACAGCCTGCGCGCCATGCTGGGCACCCGGGTGCAGCGCACCGTCTGGCATCTCGACTGGCAGGGCACGCAGCTCGAAGTTTGCCTCGACCAGGGGCAGGCGCTGGGCGGCATCAGCGCCGATGCGTCCAGCCTGCCGATCAGCGAATTGGAAATCGAACTCCTCGACGGCCATTGGCCCCACGCCTTCGACCTCGCCTGGACGCTGGCGCAAGACCTGCCGCTGCTGCTTTCGCCCATCAGCAAGATGCAGGTGGCAGCGCGCGCCGCCGGACTGAGCGCGCTGCAACTGCCCCTGCTGGCGCGTGAACTCGCGCCGCATCAGGAAGGCGGGCAGGCCATGGCGGCGGCATTGCAGCAATCGGCCGCGCTTCTGGCCGTCGGCGCGGAGCTTTTGCAGACCGAGCCGCAGCCCGAAACCGTGCATCAGATGCGCCTGCAACTGCGCCGTCTGCGCGTGTTGCTGCAACTGCTGCAAACCACCGGCCCGTCGTCGCAGCGCGCCGCCTGCCGCTGGCTGCGCAGCGAATGGCGCTGGGCGGGACAGTTGCTTGGCGCCGTGCGCGATGTGGATGTCTGCCTCGAACACGCCCAGGCCCTGCAGGAGAACGCGGATGCCAGGGCGCCGCTTTCCCGCGATCTGCAGCAAAAACGCGGTGCGCATCTGCTGGCGCTACAGGGCTATCTGCGCAGCGCCCGCTTTGGTCGTGCGCTGCTGGCGCAGGCGCGCTGGGCGGAGTGCTGGAGCGGCGGCCAGGTCATTGCGGCTGATCAATCGACCGCTCAACTGGCGCGCCGCCTGCTGCGCTTTCACCGCAGCGACCTGCAACTGCACCCCCAACGCTGGGCCGAACTGCTTGCCATCTGGGAAAGCCAGGCCGCAGCCCCGCTGGACGCGCCCTGGAGCGCACTGCACACCCTGCGGCTCAAGGCCAAGCAGTTGCGCTACGTGCTGGAGTGGCTGGGCCCCTGGGTCGAAGAGGCGCTGGGCAAGCAGGGCAAGGCCTGGCTCAAACTCACCAGCACCTTGCAAACCGATTTGGGCGAGGCGCTCGACACCCTGCGGCTGGCGCGCTGGGTGGGCGAGACGGCTGCGGCCGTAGACCCGGATGCGGCCATCCAGTCTGCAGCGGGCGTGCAACAAGCCTTCGATCAGGTTCGAATCGGTCTGAAACGTGTCTTGCAGGCCGCCCGTCAAACCGGCTGACAACGGCTCATGCCGCGGGTTTCAGGTCGCGCCGGGTCTTGGTGAGATACACCACCAGCAGCATGATGGCCGCCAGGAACAGGGCGCTGGTTCCCATCGTCCCCAGGCCGAGGCCGCCTTCAGCTCCAGGCTTGGACAACCAGTCGCCAAACGTTGCTCCCAGCGGACGGGTGAGGATGTACGCGATCCAGAACGTGGTCACCGCACCGGCCTTGAACAGAGAGTAGGCCGCCGCCGCCAGCGCAATGGCGCCGCCGAACAGCAGCGCCGACATGAGGTAGCCGAGTTGCAGGCGCTCCGCAGCAAGATCGCCCCCGGCAGTGCCCAGCGCAAAGGTGAACAGGATAGCCGCCCAGTAGAACGCTTCACGTTTGCGCGTGTCGATGCTGTGGATGGACAAGGTGCGCTCGCTGGCCCACCAGCCGGCAAATGTGGCGGCCAAGGCCACGGCGAACAGCGCCGTGCTGACCGGCAGCGGCACGCCGAGCTGATCGGTCAGGTTGTCGGTGACCAGCGTGCCGACCACGCTGATGAGCGTGACGGTCAGCCAGTACAACCAGGGGACGTAGCGGCTGGCGCGCAACTGCGCCGCCAGCACGCCGAGAAACAGGACTGTCATCACCACGCTGGTGGCAACCAGCCCCAGATGCAAGTCCACAGCGAGATAGTCCGCCGCGGTTTCGCCCACCGTGGTGGCCATGATCTTGATCAGCCAAAAATATAGGGTGATGACGACCGGAACCTTGATCGCCTGCGCCCAACCGGGCTGCGCCAGCTGTGTTGCGTGCTGCATGATGAACTCCCTGAATGCGGTTTGATGTTGTTGTGTGACCGCGCGAGACGCGGCAACAGCATTCTGGGCAAGCAGACTTAGCGCAAGGTGAGTGCGCGCGTCGTGCTGCGGGTGCGACGGGTGCTGCGGGTGCTGCGGTCAGCGCGGTGCGGCTCAGCCGCTCTTGCGCAGATTGGCCGGGGCGATGCGCAGCGCTTCGCGGTACTTCGCCACGGTGCGCCGCGCCACCTGCACGCCCTGCTGCGTGAGGCGCTCGGCGAGTTCGCTGTCGGACAGGGGCTTGGCGCTGTCTTCCTCGGCCACCAGGCGGCGGATCAGCTCGCGCACCGCGGTGGACGAGGTGTTGCCGCCGGCGTCGGTGCTCAGGCCGGAGCCGAAAAAGTATTTCAGCTCCACCGTGCCGAATGGCGTGAGCATGAACTTCTGCGTGGTCACGCGGGAGATGGTGGATTCATGCAGCCCCAGTTCGTCGGCAATTTCGCGCAACACCATGGGGCGCATGGCCACGGGGCCGAAGTCGAAAAACCGCTGCTGGCGCTCGACAATGGTCTGCGCCACGCGCTGAATGGTTTCGAAGCGCTGCTGCACGTTTTTGACGAACCAGCGCGCCTCTTGCAACTGGCCCTGCATGGCGGCGCCGCTGTCGCGGGCGCGGCGCAGGGCATCGGCATAAATCTGATTGACCCGCAGCTTGGGCATGACCTCGGGATTGAGGTGAGCCGCCCAGCCGCGCGCGGTTTTGCGGGCGATGACATCGGGCGTGACCGCCTGCGCCGCATCGCTGCGGAAGGCGCCGCCAGGATGCGGATCGAGTTGCGCGATGCGTTGCTGCGCGATGCGCAAGACAGCTTCGTCTGCGCCGAGCAGGCGTTCGAGCTTGCGCCAGTCGCGCCGCGCCAGCAGATCGAGGTGCCCATCGCGGCAAATCTGCAGGGCCATCTCGCGCACCGGGCAGCGCGGCTGGCGCTGCAACTGCAGGCACAGGCACTCCGGCAGGTCATGCGCGGCAACGCCGGCTGGATCGAAACTCTGGATCAGCCGCATGGCGGTGGTCAGCGCGTCGGCAAGGTCTTCGAGTTGTTCATCTGCGGCGCCGGGCGCGAGCGCCTGCGCCAGCTCCGGCATGGTCTCGGGCAAATAGCCGTTGTCATCCAGCGAGTCGATGATGGCCTCGGCGGCAGCGCGATCGGTGGCGCTCAGGGCCAGCCCGGCAAGCTGGCCGCGCAGGTGATCGCGCAGGTCGACATGCTCGGAAGCCCGGTCGATGGCGCTGAATTCGTCGTCATCCCCGCCGCCGGCAGACTGCCCCGAACTGACCCAGGAGTCGGCATCGGCATCGGCATCTGCGCCGTGATCGGTCTCGCCGCTGGTGGCCGTCCAGTCCTGCGTCTCCAGTTGAAGCTCGGCTGTCGGCTCGCTGGACGCCTCATGCCCCTCCGTGGACACCTGCGCGGGCAGATCGGGCTGCAACGGCGCGGGTTGCTCGGCGGTTGGCGCGGCGGCGGCGGCGCCGTCATCCGTCTCCTCGGTTTCGAGGAAGGGATTGGATTCGAGCAGGCCCTCGATCTCCTGTGTCAGCTCGATGGTGGAGAGCTGCAGCAGGCGGATGGACTGCTGCAACTGGGGCGTGAGCGCCAGGTGCTGGGACAGGCGCAGATTCAGCGACGGTTTCATCGCGGCCTACATGCGGAAGTTTTCACCGAGGTACACCTTGCGCACCGCGGGGTTGTCAATGATGGATTGCGGGTCGCCCTGCGCCAGCACCTGCCCTTCGCTGATGATGCAGGCGCGGTCGCAGATGCCCAGGGTTTCGCGCACATTGTGATCGGTGATGAGCACGCCGATGCCCTGCTCTTTCAGGAACTGGACGATGCGCTGGATTTCGATGACCGCGATCGGGTCGATCCCGGCAAAGGGTTCGTCGAGCAGGATGAAGCGGGGCTGCGTGGCGAGTGCGCGGGCGATTTCCACCCGCCGCCTCTCGCCGCCCGACAGCGCGGGCGCCGGGCTGTCGCGCAGATGCTCGACGTGCAGTTCACGCAGCAGATGGTCTTCACGCGCGCGGATGTCGGCTTTGCCCAATCGGCGTCCCTGCGCATCCCGCTGCAATTCCAGCACGGCCCGCACGTTTTCAGCCACCGTCATGCGGCGGAAAATCGACGCCTCTTGCGGCAGATAGGACAAGCCCATGCGCGCACGGCGGTGCATGGGCAGATCGCTTACATCCTGGCCGTCGATGTGGATGCGCCCAGCGTCCGGCCGCACCAGGCCGACGATCATGTAGAACGAGGTGGTCTTTCCCGCGCCGTTCGGGCCCAGCAGGCCGACAACTTCACCGCAGCGCACGTTGAAGCTGACATCGCGCACCACCTGCCGACCGGCGTAGCGCTTTTGCAGATGCTGCACATCGAGTTCCGGGCCCGTCGCAGGCTTGGTCTCGCGCACGCGCCTGCCGGCCTCGGCAGCAACCGGCTCCAGCCCGCCGCGCACCAGGGTTTGCCGCGTCGCATTCGGCTGGGCGCTCAAGGCTGCGTCCCCATCTTCGGCGTGACTTTCAGCGCGGGTGGCGATGTCGGCGCCGACGACGCCGCAGGCGGCGCGGCCTGCGGCGTCAGCATGACGCGCACCCTGCCTCCCGGATTGGTCGCCGTCGCCCCTTGCGCTCCGCCCTCCACGGTGAAGACGTCGGTGATCTGGTTGTAGGCAATCACATTGCCCTGGCTGCGATCGACCAGCTTGCCGTCGATCAGGCGGCTGAGCATGGCTTGCCCGCGAAACGTCACCACATCGGTCTTGCCGTCGTATTCAATACGCTGCGCCGCGCCGTCCATGGTCTGCGACGGCTGCCCGGGCGCTGCATCGAGTTGCTGCTGAAACGTGGCCAACTGCCCCGGCGCGGCAATCGCCGTGGCATATTGGTAGCCATCCGGCGCCTGGCGCACATCGACCGTGGCCGCACGCAACACCAGCGTGCCCTTGGTGACCACCACATTGCCCGTGAACACGCTGGTCTGATGCGCATCGTCATAGCGCATGGCATCCGCCTCGATATGAATCGGCTGATTTCGATCGGCCTGGACTGCCCACACGGGCAGCACGAGGCTGGGCGCGCAGAGGACGGAAAACAGCAGGGATCGGGCCAGTCGTTTCATCGGCATGGGTTTTGCTTCGGTCAATTCATTCTAGGGCCTGTTGGCGCGATGCGCGCAAGAAAGCACGCAATGCATTCGCCGCAGCAAAAAACAAACTGCCCGCAATAGAGCGGGCAGTTTGTACGGGGCTTGGTCACCAAAAGCTTATTTTTTCGCCGCCTGCACTTTTTTGATCAGATAGTCCACGACTTCCAGAACCTTTTGATTGTTGTTCGCCTCGGGCAAGGCGGCTGAAGTGGTGTACATGCCTTGCACCGCCATGGTCGGCACACCCTGAATCTGGTAGTCGGTCATCATTTGCGTGGCCTGCTTCACTTGGGCATTCACGCCAAACGAGTTGTAGGCGTCCAGAAAGGTCTTTTTCGGAATGCCCTGCTGCGCCAGCCAGTTGGCCATCTGATCCGCAGTGCCCAGCGGAATGTGCTGCACATGAATGGCGTTGAAAATCTTGGCCTGGAGAACGGGGGTGAGTTTGCCCAGCGCCTTCAGTGCGTAATACAGGTGCTGCTGTGGAATGAACTGGGGTGAAAACGCCACGGGCACGCGCTCCAGCACGACGCCTGCGGGCAATTTCTTCGCCCAGCTTTCGAGCAGGGGGTCGAAATCCGCGCAATGCGGGCAGTCGTACCAGAAAAACTCGTACACCACGATCTTGTCAGCAGGGCTCACCGGCTGCGGCACGGCCAGCCGGTTGTAGGCAAAGCCCTCGTTGAACGGTTGGGTCTTGGCGGCTGTCTGCGCCTGCGCTCCGGCGGCAAGAAAGCCCAGCGAAAACACCATGAACACCACGGATAGCCAGCGTTGAAACATGAGTTGTCCTTTTGGAATGAAAGTCAGAGAGCTGTTTTATTTGCCCGTGCGCACCAGGGCAGTTTGAATCCCGTTGTCGCTGAGAAGTTTCTGCGTCTTCTCGGCTTGCTGCGCCGAGGTGAACGGCCCTACCCGAACGCGGTACAGGGTGCGGCCGTTGACAACGCGCTCATCCACATGCGCCTCCTGTCCGGTCAGCGCCACTTTGGCGCGCTGGCGTTCGGCATCGTCCCGCGTGCTGTACGCGCCGACTTGCAGCACATAACTCACTTCGACAGGGGCGGCGGGGGCCGCTCCAGGCGCAGCGGTGGCGGGCGTCGCATTCGGGGCGGGTGCCGCGCCTGGCTGGGACGCGCCCGGGCCAGGCTGGCCCAGTTTGGCCAGGGCTTGCGGAGATAGCGGCCGGCTTGCCACGGTGACCGGCATGGAGCCGCTGCCTGCGGGCGGCGCTGCGGTTGCGCCACTCAGGCCCTGGTTCGGGTTCCAGTTGGACGCGCCAGACGCCGCGCTGGACGGGCGTTCCTGGAAGCGGTTCATGAAGGGCAGCGGCGCCTTGGTGATGTAGAGCGCGACGCCCAGTGCAATGGCCAGGCCGATCACCAGGCCGACGATCAAGCCGATCAGGGTGCCCCCGAATTGGCGGCGGAATGCGAGACGTGTGGACATGGAATGCGGGAGTTGCGTGTCAGTGGAGAAAGACGATACCGGGCGCGCGGGCGCGTTCACATGCGCAGTGGCGCACTCACGCCCAGAACAGCCAATGCATTGTGCATCACTTGACGCACCGCCTGCAGCAAGCGCAGGCGCGCGTGGCGCAGCGGCAGATCCTCGACGAGCACCCGCTCGGCGTTGTAGAACGCATGGAAATCTGCCGCCAGATCGCGCAAGTAAAACGCCACATGATGCGGCGCGAGTTCCTTGGCGGCCACGGCGAGCACCTGGGGGTAATGCGCCAGGCTCAGCAGCAGCGCACGCTCGCGCGGCGCCGTCAGCAGGCTCAGGTCGGCCTCTGCCAACAGCGCAGTTTGTCCCGCATCTTGCGGCGCGCGCGCAGCCCACTGTTCGAACACGGAATTCACCCGCGCGTGGGCGTACTGCACGTAATACACCG
>JAQTVS010000400.1 GCA_028706735.1 Thiomonas sp. | reverse complement strand
ATGAGGCGCTGCAAGCTGACAGACCTGAACTTCTGGCCTTCATCGTCCTTGCAGTTGAAACCTCGATGCGCCGGGGTGAGCAGGTCGCGATGCGCTGGAAGCATGTCAACCTCGACGAGCGCACTGTCTTCCTGCCAAAAACGAAAAATGGTTCGAGTCGATCAATCGCATTGTCCAGTCTCGCTGTAGCAACGCTTCAAAGCCTGCCGCGCCGTATCGACGGGAAAGTGTGGCCGTGGAAGACCCCCGAGGGATTTTCATCTGCTTGGAAGCGCCACCGTGCGCAGGCCAGAAAAGCGCACATTTTGACTCGGCTGCGCGAAGCGCTAGTGAGCGATGGGTTGAATGCCGATGCTGAAATCCGGGCGTTGGTCTACAAGCATCGTGCGCCTTCTCTCCGCACTGTCTGTCTGTTCAAACAGATCGACGAATCGGACACGTTTCTGACCGATCTGCGATTCCATGATCTGCGCCATGAGGCCACAAGCCGTTTATTCGAGAAGGGGTTGGGGGTAACTGAGGTGGCCTCAATGACCGGCCACAAGTCGCTCGCCATGCTCATTCGGTACACGCACACCGACGCGGCAAGGCTAGCCAAAAAGTTGGGATAGCGTCGTGACATGCCAGTCGTTTTTCGCCAGGCGTTTTGCCTTAGGAAATATTCATGAGTAGGCTCACACCGGACCGGAAGCGCTTTGCCGCTGACCCTCTCGGGTACGGTGTGTTAGCGTGGCAACAGTGGGAATTGGCCAAGTTCATTGCAACCGGTGTGTGTGAGTCTCGTTCTACACCGAGCGCCAACGATCTGAAGAATCCCCTTCTCTGGCTCACACAGGCTCACGCCCTCTCGGAGGCAGCGCGTGCAATTTTCGACAATCAACCGCAATGGGAAACGATGCCACCGTGGGTTCACGGCGCTTGCGATAGCCAGTACTGCGGTGCTGGTCTGATGCTTGTGGGCTACAGTCTTGAAGTGTGCCTTAAGGCAATCCTGATTCTCCGATACGGCGTAGACGCATATACCGATGATGAGAAGAAGCATCGCCACCACAAGCTAGAACGCCTCGCGGAATTTATACCTAGCCTTAGCCCAAAGGATCGAGCCATTCTTCGCACACTTACGCACTACATCGAATGGGCAGGCAGGTATCCTGACCCAGGGGCCGAGCAAGTTGTTAAGTTTGAAGAGATTTTCGCGTTGTCTGAGATGAACGAAATTTCGACTGCAGACCTGTTCGAGTTAGCAGGCCGTGTCATGCAGTATTCCAACGAGGTGGTGGCACACTCCGATGGAAAGTAGTGCGTCGGCCTTCAACGACGGCTTTGATGCCAAAACCCTGCGCGAGCTGTCGATGTGATCGAGAGCCACGTTGAAGGCATCGAAAGGGCCTGGAATGAACACTTTGGTTAGAGCGCAATCCGTCGCCTTCAATGACGACAGCATGCTGGTGCAGCTTTCCGATGGCCGCGTACTGGGCGTGCCCTTGGCCTGGTTCCCGCGCCTGCTGCGCGCTACGCCCGCCCAGCGCACCGCCTACACCCTCAGCACGCGCGGCCTGCATTGGGAAGAACTCGATGAAGATATTTCCGTAGATGGCTTGCTTTCTGGCAGGGGCGACCTCACACATTCCCACGCCGCCGCGTGAGTAGATTGCGGTCAGATTCCATCAATGCGGCGCGGTGGCAGCTGGCTGCGCGGCGTCGCCCGCAGCGCCACAGCATTTCTTGAACTTCTTGCTGCCGCCGCAAGGGCAGGATTCATTGCGTCCAACCTTCGGTGCCGTGCGCACGCCCGGAAAACGCTGCCGCCCGAAGCCGAAATCGTCCTCTACCAAACCTTCCGGCTGCGGCTGTCGCTGCATCTGCCAGAAAGCGTGCACTTCGACCAGCGTCGGCGCCACAGCCTCCCTTCAAGTCTCGGCGATGCGCTCTTTTACGATCAGCCGCCTTCATCCGTGCTCAGCCGCAGAAACGGCCTCGGCCACGTCCGCTGCAGCAGCCACAGCCCCGTCCAGGCTTCGCGATGGAACTGCGTACCGAGTAGAACGGCATCGCGCCACTCCGCAGCGCCCCAGCGGGCCTATGGCCTTGTCGCCAAATAGCCCTTCGTGGGGTACACCATCAAACTGGAGGCGGTGCCCGACGCGCATTCTTGCGGGTTGTTGGTATAGGTCACCTGGCCGTTCACGACGCATTTCAGCAGTTTGTCACCGGCGGCCAGAGAGGGGTGCATGCCGGCGGGCGGCGTTTGCGTGGTCGCAGCCGAATGGGCACTTGGGCCGACAGGCGCATGGGCAACTGAGGTCGCCGGACTAGGCATCAGCGCGCTTTGGGGCGCGTGCCCGTGTATCGGCCCTGTGGCCGACTGAAACGTTTTGATCGACATCCCCAAGGCGATGATCGAGACAGCGAACCAAGCCACCGCCGCCCACGGAATACGCTTCATGCCGCGCCCTCGTTCTGGCGCGCAGGCATCTTGTGGCGGCATCGCTCGCACGCCCAGAAGCGGCTTGCATTCGTCGAGTTTGTTCTGCGCGTCATCTTCGTTCCGCACTGAACGCAGGTGGGCCGCCAGAACTCGCCCTCTGTGGCCACTGCCAGCAAGCGTTGCTGCACTTCAACGGGCTGCGCCTGAATGCGCGCAAGCAGCCCCCTGCCATCCACCCACACGATGTCATGCCGGGCCGCCAAATCCACAGCGCCGGGCATGAACGAGGACGAGGTGATGAAC
>JAQTVS010000399.1 GCA_028706735.1 Thiomonas sp. | reverse complement strand
GGCAGCGCCAAAGGCACGAACGAGGAGGCGTATCTGTTCCAGAAGCTGGTGCGCGCCGGCTTTGCCAGCCACAACGTGGACCACTGCACCCGGTTGTGCCATGCCTCCAGCGTCGCGGCGCTGCTCGAAGGCATCGGCTCGGGGGCGGTGAGCAACCCGGTGATGGACGTGTTGCACGCCGACGTCGTGCTGCTCATCGGCGCCAACCCGACGGTCAACCACCCGGTGGCCGCCACCTGGATGAAAAACGCCATGGCGCGCGGCACCCGGCTCATCCTCGCCGACCCGCGCCGCACCGACCTGGCGCGCAAGGCGTGGATGACCCTGCAATTTCGCGCCGACACCGATCTGGCGCTGCTCAACGCCATGTTGCACGTGGTGTTCAGCGACAAGCTGCTCGACCAGGCCAGCGTGGCCGCGCGCTGCCACCCGGACGAGGTGGAGGCGATCCGCCAGCATGTGGCCGCGCTCTCGCCCGAGGCGATGGAGCCGGTCTGCGGCGTCCCCGCCGCGGACATTCGCGCCGCCGCCCGCGCCTTTGCAACCAGCAAGGGGTCGATGATTTTCTGGGGCATGGGCATTTCGCAGCATGTGCACGGCACCGACAACGTGCGCGCCCTCATCGCCCTGTGCCAGCTCACCGGCCAGATCGGACGTCCCGGCACCGGGCTGCATCCGCTGCGCGGGCAGAACAATGTGCAGGGCGCGAGCGATGCCGGACTCATTCCGATGATGTTCCCGGACTATGTGCGCACCATGGACGCCGGCGTGCTGGACAAGGTGGAGCAATACTGGGCGCTGCCGCAAGGCGGCCTGAGCCGCGAGCCCGGACTGACGGTGGTGGAAATCATCCACGCAGTGCTGGCCGGGCAGATTCGCGGCATGTACATCGAGGGCGAAAATCCGGCCATGAGCGACCCCGACGTGCATCACGCCCGCCAGGCGCTGGCCGGGCTCGAGCATCTGGTGGTGCAGGATATTTTCCTCACCGAAACCGCGGCGCTGGCCGACGTGGTGCTGCCCGCTTCGGCCTGGCCGGAGAAGACCGGCACCGTCAGCAACACCGACCGGCTGGTGCAACTCGGCCGCAAGGCGCTGGCCTGCCCCGGCGAGGCACGGGCCGATCTGTGGATCATCCAGGAGATGGCCCGCAGGCTGGGTGTGCCGCCCATTGCCCAAGTCGACATGCACGGCTTCGAGGCCGGCGTGGGCGCGGTGTTCGAGGAGATGCGCGGCATGATGCCGTCGATCGCCGGCATCAGTTGGACGCGGCTGCAGCGCGAGGGCGCCGTCACCTACCCCTGCCCGGCGGAAGACGAGCCCGGCCAGCGCGTGGTGTTCATCGACCGCTTCCCCACAACCGACGGCCGCGCCACGCTCAAGCCGGCGCCGCTGAGCTTTGCGGACGAGCGGCCCGACAACGCCTACCCCTATGTGCTCATCACCGGCCGCGAACTGGAGCACTGGCACACTGGAGCGATGACCCGTCACGCCAGCGTGCTCGACGCGCTGGAGCCGCAGCCCACCGTGAGCGTTCATCCCACCCTGCTGGCCAAACTGGGCCTGCGCGCGGGCGAGGCGCTGCAGGTGCAGTCGCGCCGGGGCGTCATTCAACTGGCCACACGGGCCGACCCCGCAGTGCCCGAGGACGCGGTGTTCATCCCCTTCGCCTACGCCGAGGCGGCGGCCAACCTGCTGACCAACGCCGCGCTTGACCCCTGGGGCAAGATTGCCGAGGTGAAGTATTGCGCGGTGAAGCTGGGCAAACCCGAGGAGGCCATGACCCCGGCCTGAATCCCGGAATTCATCCTTCCTTGCCTGATTTGCCCGACTCCGCGGACCGCCGGCTTGGCAAGCCCGCGCCGTAAACCAAGGTGACCTCGCCGCCCGCGGGCAGCTTGCGGGCGCAGCGCAGGGTGACGATCTGCTGGGGTTGATTTGTCTCATGAGAAAACGCAGGGCCGCCCCAAGTTTTCTCATCCCCCTCGGGGGGCCTGATGCGACCGCAGCAGGTCTGGGGGCGCTCTAACTGGCTCAGCCTGAGCGCCTTGAGCAGGGCCTCGCGCTGCGCGCCGCTGATCTGCTGCACGGCCACTTGCTCGCCCAGGCCCTCGATGTGGCAGTGAATGTGTTCGCTCAGGCTTTGCGGGGAGGCCGCTCCGCTGAGTTGCAGCACGAAGGCCTGCTGCTCGTCGATGGTTGCGCCGGTTGACGGCCAGATGCGCCGCACGAAAGGCCCGCCGGTGTTGAACGTCCATCGCGTTGGGCCGCTGAGGGCCTGGCCCTGAGGCGACTTGAAGCCGGGAACGTCTGCACCGCGCAGCGCACCCCGGCAGGCAGGTCATCGGCAAACTGGTACGCCCATTCGCTCGCGCTGATCCAGCGGCCATTGCCTTGCGCCGTCTTGCTGTCGCCGCAGTTCACGGTGAGAGGCGCTGCGGCCTTGGCATCGCCAAAGTTCACTGCGGGGCCGTCGAACTGGGCCACCACCTGGCGCACCTGCACCACCTCGCCCCGCGGGCTCAGACTGCTGATCTGGAGCGCGAACGCGCCTTGCGCCACGCCCAGAAGCAGGGCGACCGCAACCCACCACCGCGCATGCCACATCCCTCATCCCCATCGCCTGCAAAGTTATTACTGTATGCGATGAAGACGACAGAACGTGACACGATATGCGGCTACAGGCCGTGGAACTGCGCGGGGAAGTCGGCGCGCTGCCAGAATTTCCAGTCTTGCG
>JAQTVS010000398.1 GCA_028706735.1 Thiomonas sp. | reverse complement strand
CGACTGCCCGCGGGCACGCCCTGGCGATATTTTCCAGTCAGCAGGCCAGACGCCAGCGGGCTCCAGGTCGTGAGCCCCAGGCCGATGTCGTCATAGAGCCGGGCATACTCCTGCTCGACCCGCTTGCGATGAAACAGGTGGTACTGCGGCTGCTCCATCACCGGCTTGTGCAAATGGTGGCGCTCGGCGATGGCCCAAGCCGTGCGGATTTCGTCGGCGCTCCACTCGCTCGTTCCCCAATAGAGCGCCTTGCCCTGTTCGATGATGTTGTGCATCGCCCAGACGGTTTCTTCAATGGGGGTGTGCGGGTCGGCGCGGTGGCAGAAGATCAGATCGATGAAGTCCAGCTTCATCCGCTGCAGGCTGCCATCGACCGCCTGCATCAAGTACTTGCGGTTCAGGGTGTTGCGGCCATTGATGCGCGGCTTCTCGGCCGTGCCCGCGTCGAGTCCCCAGAAGAATTTGCTCGACACCACATAGTCGAGCCGGTTCCACTTGAGCTGCGCCAGCGCCTCGCCCATCAGGCGCTCGCTCTCGCCGTTGGCGTAGACCTCGGCGTTGTCGAAAAAGTTGATCCCGGCATCGCGCGCGGCGGCCATCATCTCGCGCGCGCCGGGGGCGTTGACCTGATTGTGGAATGTCACCCAGGAACCGAGGGAAAACAGGCTGACCTGCAAGCCGCTGCTTCCAAGGCGGCGGTACGGCATGGGACTGTGCATGATGAGGTTGTCCTTGTGAACGGAAAGCTAGAAGCTTAGACCGCGCAGCAAAACCCTGTGCGTGCAAAACAGCGCAGATTCAGGCAGCCTAGATAAACGCGATGCGCCAGGCCCGCAGGGGCGAGAAACACTGGGTGCGGCCCCGCGTGTTTCTCAGGCAGAGCGCAGCATCAGCACCGGATGTTTTGCCACGGACTGTGCCGCCGTCTGCACGCCACGCCATTGATACACCGCCGCGGCGCTCTTGCTTGCACCGCAGGCGCCGCAACGCTGACAGGAGCCCGAACTGCACGACGCGCCCTGTGCGTCGAGACGTTCGACCAATCCGCGCTGCACCCAATGCGCCAGCATGTCCTCCGCCACTGGCAGAGGCACCTGCACACAGGCGGCGATCTCTGCCGCGCTGGCAAGTTGCCTGTCACGCAGGCAGTCGCGCACGGTGAACAGCGGGTTCACCGCCCGCCCCTCCGCGCTGCGCGCAGCGGGATGCATGCTTGCGAGCGGCCGGGCACGCTCATGCCAGGCTCTCCCGTCCAGCGGCCGCAGTGCGCTGCTCTGCGCGATTGCCATATTGGCGCAACCCCGCCACCAGCAGTGCAAAGGCAACCACGCAGGCGGCAATCCAGAGGGCGGAAGACTGTGGGTGCTCGGCAAACCTCCCGACCTGGTAGATGACGGTTGCCGCAGCCCACGCAATGCCGATGCCGTACAACACGGAAAAGACCATCCAGCCCCAGCCCACTTCGCGTCGCAGCGCCCCCATGGTGCTGGCGCACGGCACATATAGCAGCACGAAGACCAGATAGGCGAATGCCGACAGCGGGGTGAACGCCGCCGCCAGTCCGGCCAGGGTCTCGTTGCTGGCGCCAGAGGCCTGCTCGGTATCCTGGGAGGATTGCAAATCGTGCAGGCCCAGCGGATCGAGGAAGCTGCTGAAAAATGCCACGGTGTTTGCAGGAATGGTCTTGGCCGCTTCCCACAATTTGGCGCCCACGTCCGGGTTGCGGTAGCTTGCCATCAAGTCCGTGGCCTGCTGGCGCTGGTAAATGCCGTTGAGCGTGCCGATCACGATTTCCTTGGCCGCGGCGCCCGCCAGCAGGCCAGACACCGCAGGCCAGTTCTCACGGGTGATGCCCATGGGCGCGAAGACTGGCGCGATCGCCTGGCTGCCCTGCGCCAGCAGAGAATGGTCGATGTCGGTCGCCCGCAAGCCCTTGTCGGTCCAGCCGATGCCGGGCAGCACGAACAGCACCAGTCCAATGATCACAATCACCTTGCCGACGCGGAACATGAACACCTTCAGCCGCTGCCAAGCCTGCAGCACCACGCTGCGCACGCTGGGCAGGCGGTAGGGCGGCAACTCCATGACGAAGGGCATGGGCTCGCCCCGGATCGCGGTCTTGCCCAGCATCCAGGCGGTCAACAGCGCCACCACGATGCCCAGCACATAGAGCAGGAACACCACCTGCCCGCCGGTGCTGCGAAAAAACACCACGGCAAACGCCATATAAATGGTCAGCCGCGCCGAGCACGACATGAAGGGCTGCATCAGCACCGTGAGCAGGCGGCCGCGCGGGTCTTCGATGATGCGCGAGCCCATGATGGCCGGCACATTGCAGCCAAACCCGATGACCATGGGCACCAGCGAGTTGCCGGGCAGGCCCATGCGCCGCATGAAGCGGTCCATGGCGTAGGCGGCGCGCGCCATATAGCCCGAGTCGTCGAGAAACGCGAGAAACAGAAAGGTGAGGCCGATGGGCGGAATGAAGGAGATGACGAGGTTGAGCCCGCCGCCCACGCCGCCAGCGATCATGGACACCATCCAGTCGGGCAGACCGGCCTGCAGCAGCACATGACCGACGCCGCTGATGAGCAGTGCTGACGATGCTTGATCGAAAAAGTCGAGAAAGATGTTGCCGCCGCTGAAGCTCACCACGAACACCAGATACAGCACCAGCAGGAACACCGGCACGCCGAGCCATTCGTTGAGCACCACCCGGTCGAGCACATCGGTGACGCGGTGGCGCAC
>JAQTVS010000397.1 GCA_028706735.1 Thiomonas sp. | reverse complement strand
CCGCTACGCCGGGCGCACCAAGCTGCACGACGAAGCCAAGGAATTTGCCGAAACACGCCACAAAATCGACCACGCCGAAGCCCGCGTCGCCTGGGCCGTGGCCTTCAAGGGCGTGCTGCTCGAAGGACTGGAGGTGTGGCTGCTGGTGGTGGCGCTGGGCCGCTCCATCAGCTACGGCCAGGCCACGGGCAGCGCCGTGGCCGCCTTGCTCGCCGTCATCGCGGTGGGCATGGCGCTGCGCCAGCCGCTGACCAAGGTGCCTGAGAACACCCTCAAGTTCACTGTCGCCTGCGCCCTGCTGGCCTTCGGCACCTTCTGGAGCCTGGGCGGCCTGCTCGACGAGGCCAAGGTCTGGCCGCTGGGCGATGCCACGCTGCTCTTGCTGTTCGCGGTGTACGCCGTGGCTGGGCGGCTGTCGGCCCTCAAACTGCGCATGCCGCAACCCAGCGCCCAAGGAGTCCGCGCATGAAAAAAGTCGTCCAACTCATTTTCGGCGACGCCCGCAATGTGGCGTCGGTGGCCGTGGCCGTGGCGCTGGCCTGGGCGGTGGCGCAATGGCTGCCCGCGGCCAGCGGCTGGGCGCTGGCCGCGGCGCTGATTGCCGCGGCGTTCTGGCAGGCGCGCTGATCGCCTTCTTCACCGCAGCATGCAAGGCTTACTTCGCCTTCTTCGGACGCCCGGTCTTGATCGCGGGCACGGCCTCCAGCGCGGCCAGCAAGGCGGCGTCGTTGAGCGTGGCCAGCACGGCGATGCCCGCGCGCAGCACCTCGCTTTTCTTCGCTGGGCAGGTGAGCTTGACCAGACGCTCCTTGATGGCGTCGAGCACCTCGTATTCCGCGCGGGGAATGGTGAAACTGTCGCGCACCAGCTTGATCTTGGCCGCCTTGACCACGGCGGCAGGCGCGGACACAGGCTTGATGATCTTGTCAGCGGCAGCCTTGCGCGCCGGAATTTTTGCGGAAACTTTTCCAGCGGCTTTGACAGCCACCTGCTTCACTGCGGTCTTCGGCGCGGTCTTCGCTGCGGTTTTCGGCGCTGCAGTTTTGAGCGGCATGGCTGGCTTGCTGGTTTTGCGCGGCACGGGCGCGGCGGCAACTGCGGTGGTCTTGGCGGCCGGGCCGGGTTTAGCGACAGGCATCTTGCACTCCTCAAAATGGAAATAGGGTAAACAGTTTATATCGTTTTATAAGAAAACCCCACTCTCGAACACTCTTCGGGGCGTCCTCAAATGCCACACTACAACGCATTCGCTCTTGTCTTGCTCACCGCCACCGCCTGTTGTGCTCCAGCCGCACTTTCAGCGCAGCCGCCAACCGCCATCCTGCCCAGCGGCCGTCTGCTCACCCCAGTGGGACAACTGGTGCAGACGCCGAACTTCCCCACGCAGATCGCCCTCGACGAGAACCATGTGGCCGTGCTCACCGGCGGGGCCAGCAAGCAGCAAGGCATCCAGCGGTTTTCTGCCGCCAGCCTGCAAGCGCAGGGAGGCGTACTGACGCTGTTAAGCAAGGACAAGAAGCACGCAGCCCCGGGCACGACCGTGGCGCAAGGGCGTCAAGGCGGTGACGGCGGGAACGCGGGCGAGCAGGTGATCAAGGGACAAAGCTTCTTTCAGGGGCTGGCCACAGGGCCCGGCGGCACGCTCTACGCGACTGGCGGCAATAGCGACGATCTGCTGGCGCTTGGCGCTTCGTCTGATGGCGCCCTGCACCTGCTGCGTCGCTATGCCTTGCAATGGCAGCCTTTCCCCCGCGATCAGTATCCATATCAGTACGCCGGAGACTGGCAGCAGGCCCGGCACTTCTACCCGGACAGCGTGGTCATCGGCCCGCGCGGGCGGCACGCCTATGTCGCGGGCATGCTGGCCAACAGTCTGGCGCGCATCGATCTGCACTCGGGGATGACCGACTATCTGAACGTGGGCAGCTACCCCTTCGCCGTCACCTTGGCCGACAAGGGCAAGCGGCTGGTGGTGAGCAACTGGGGCGGCAATGGCGTGACCGTCATCGACCGCGCAGCCTGGAAGGTGCTGGGCGCAGTGCCCACCGGCCCGGTGCTCGGCCCGCGCAGCGGCGCGGCAGGCGCGCACCCCACCGCGCTGGCCGCGCAGCCCGGCTCACCGATCGTCTGGGTGGCCGACGCCAACCTCGACCGCATCGTTGCGGTGGATACGCGCAGCCTCAAGCCCATGCGCGTGATCGACGACAGCCCCTACCCCGGCGCGCCGCCTGGCTCCTACCCTGACGCACTGGCCGTGTCGCAGGGCAAGCTGTTCGTCGCCAACGCGGGCAATGACGACGTGGCCGTGTTCGACCTTGCCAGCGGCAAACGCATCGCCCTGATTCCGACCGCCTGGTATCCCACGGCGTTGGCGGTACAGGGCAACGAGTTGTTCGTTGCCAGCGCCAAGGGCATGGGGGGCGGGCCGAACATCCACCATCAATGGGTCGGCAATTTCATGCAAGGCGTGCTGCAACGCATCGACCTGCACGAACTGCCCACGCACTCAGCGGCGTGGACGCAAACCGCCCTGTCGAACAACGGCTTCAGCGCCGCGCAGCGTCAGCAACGGGCCGCTGACAACACCAAAGCCGCGGCCTGGTTGCGCGGGCACATTCAACATGTCGTGTTCATCCTGCGCGAGAACAAGACCTTTGACGAAGACTTTGGCAAATACGCTGCAGCAGGTCATTGGGCCGACCCCGCGCTCAACCTCTACGGCCCGCGCGAACTCCCCAACCTCTAGATCG
>JAQTVS010000066.1 GCA_028706735.1 Thiomonas sp. | reverse complement strand
AGCCCGTGGCGGGTCTTCGCGGCCTCGGCCAGAAAGCCCGCAAGCTTGAGCCGCTGGGCCTCTCCGCCCGACAGCGTGGGCGTGGGCTGGCCCAGGCGCAGATAGTCCAGCCCCACATCGACCAGGGACTGCAGCGGGCGGGTGATGTCGGACTGGCCACGAAAACGCAGCAGCGCCTCGGCCACGGTGAGATCGAGCACCTCGGCGATATTGATCTGCGCAAACCCGGCTTGCGCGGGCAGGCGCAGCTCCAGCACCTCAGGGCGGTAGCGCTTGCCGTCGCAATCGGGGCAGCGCAGATAGACATCCGACAGGAACTGCATTTCCACATGCTCGAAGCCGGAACCGCCGCAGGTGGGGCAGCGGCCGTCGCCGCTGTTGAAGCTGAAGGTGCCCGCGGTGTAGCTGCGCTCACGCGCTGCGGGCAAGGTGGCGAACAGTGCGCGGATGCCATCGAACGCGCCAACGAAGCTCACCGGATTGGAGCGCGCCGTTTTGCCGATGGGCGATTGGTCGACCAGCACCACGTCCGCCACCTGTTCCGCCCCCAGCAAACGATCGAAGGCGCCGGGCGCCGGTGCGGTCTTGCCCAGGGCGCGCGCCAGCGCGGGATAGAGCACGTCGCCAATGAGGGTGGACTTGCCACAGCCCGATACGCCGGTGAGCGCGGTCATCGCGCCCAGCGGAATCTCGACAGTCAGCGACTTGAGGTTGTGCGCGCGTGCGCCTTCGAGAATGAGCCGCGGGGTCTTCAGGCTGCCTTCGGCATCGCGGCGCGGGGTGCGGCGGCGCGGCAGGGCGTCACTCACCCGCTTGTCGCCGCGGAGGTAGCGCCCGGTGAGTGTGGCGGCGTGCAACGCTTGTTCGACCGTGCCCTGAAACACCAGGCGCCCGCCGCGCTCGCCGGGGCCGGGGCCGATTTCCAGCATCCAATCGGCGGCGCGCATGAGCTGCGGGTCGTGCTCCACCAGCAGCAGGGAGTTGCCCGCCTCTTTCAGCCGCTGCAACACGCCGTTCAGCCGGTCGAGGTCGCGCGGGTGCAGGCCGATGGAGGGTTCGTCGAGCACGAACAGGGTCTGCGTCAGCGCGGTGCCCAGCGCGGTGGTGAGGTTGATGCGCTGCACCTCGCCGCCGGACAGGGTGCGCGACTGCCGGTCGAGGGTGAGGTAGCCGAGCCCCACATCGCACAAAAAACGCAGTCGCGCGCGGATGTTGTCGAGCAGCATGGAGCTGGCCGCCCCGGCCATGTCGGGGAGGTCGATGTGCGCGAACAAGTTCCGCAGGCGGCTGATCGGCAGGCTGTTGACGTCATGCAGCGCCAGGCCCGGCAGCGCGGCCAGCGTGGCCTCGCTCCAGTTCACGCCCACCGGGCGAAAGCGGCGATAGCCATCAGCCAAGGCCGCATCCGCCTGCTGCCGCGTGCCCACGCGCCACAGCAACGCTTCGGTTTTCAGCCGCGCACCGGCGCAGGCCGGGCAGGCGGTGTAGCTGCGGTATTTGGACAGCAGCACGCGCACATGCATTTTGTAGGCGCGGCTCTCCAGCCAGTCGAAGTAGCGCCGCACGCCGTAGAACTGCTTCTGCCAGTTGCCGCGCCAGTCTGGGTCGCCGTCGATCACCCAGTTGCGCTCGCGCCCGGTCAGTTCGGCCCAGGGCACGTCGAGCCGCACGTCGGCCTGCGGGGCGTAGCGCTCCAGATCGGTCTGACATTCGGCAAAGCTCTGCGTCTGCCAGGGCTTGACCGCGCCAGCGCGCAGGGTTTTGCGCGGATCGGGAATCACCAGATCGAGATCGACGCCGATCACGCGGCCAAAGCCGCGGCAGGCATCGCAGGCCCCCACCGGCGAGTTGAAGCTGAACAGGCCGGGGCTGGGGTCGCGGTAGTGGATGTCGCAATCCGGGCAGTGCAGATCGGCGGAAAACTTCCAGTGCGCTCCCGGTGCGCCCGCATCGTCCGTGAGTTCGCGCACGTCCACGCGTCCCTGGCCAAAGCGCAGCGCGGTTTCCACCGCCTCGTTCAGCCGCGCGGTGTCGTCCGCGGGCAGGCGCAGGCGGTCTTGCACCACGTCGAGCACCGGGCCTTGCGGCGTTTGCCTCTCTCCCAGGATGCGGGTATAGCCTTGGGCTGCGAGTTGCTGGGTGATGTGTTCGGCAGTCATGCCCTGCGGTACGGGGACGGCGAACACAATGGCGCTGCGCAGGCCATTCGGAAGCAGGCGGGCGCGCAGCTGGATGTCTTCGGTGATGCTCTGCGCCGAATCTCGCCGGACGGGCGCGCCGCAGCCCCGGCAATGCAGGGTGGCGGCGCGGGCGAACAAGAGCTTGAGATGGTCAGCAAGCTCAGTCATGGTGCCCACGGTGGAGCGCGAGGTGCGCACCGGGTTGGTCTGGTCGATGGCGATGGCCGGGGGAATGCCCTCGATGCGGTCGATCTGCGGACGATCCATGCGGTCGAGAAACTGCCGCGCATAGGGCGAAAACGTCTCGACATAGCGCCGCTGTCCCTCGGCATAGACCGTGTCGAACACCAGCGAACTCTTGCCCGACCCGGACACGCCCGTGACGACGACGATGCATCCCAAAGGAATGTCAAGGTCGAGGTTTTGCAGATTGTTCTGCCGTGCACCGCGAATGCGAATGACGTTGTCGCCCTCGGGCGAAATCGGTGAAGTGCTGGGGAAATGTGCAGTCATCTGCTCACTATACCGACAGGGATTGCACAGCGCCGCCCGCAGGACTTTGTGCTGGCGGCCCAGGGCGATTTGGGGCAGACCTGCCCTTCAGCGCCACCAGGATGTGCCGTTTCATGCTGTAACTTCTCACCCGCATTTGCGGGGGTTCGGCCCCTGCGCTGGGTAGAATTTGTCAACGATCCGCCCGCAGACTCTTCACTCATGCGATTGCCCAAGCGCCCTGCCCTGATCTCCGCCCTGTTCAGCAAGCCGGCCAACCCGCGCGCGGCGGCCCATTCGCGGCATCTGGAAATTCTCATCACCCGGCCGGGCCACGCGGCGCACAGTTTTCGCATCGACCTCGATGCCCTGCGCCGTGTGGCGATCTGGGTGCTTGCGGCCGTTGCGCTGTGGCTCACGGTGACGCTTTTCATGGCCTGGCGCCAAGTGGCCAGCGGCAACCTGCAGCAGCGTGCCGATGAACTGGCCGCGCAAGCGGCCACCGCCCAGAGCGCCAACGTCCGGCTGCAAGCCGAAAATGGCGCCATGACCAGCAACTTGCTGGCCCTCAAGCAGCGCGTGGACGGCCTGGCCAGCACCATGCGCGGATTTGTGCAAAAGCGGGCCGAGCAATTTCCCGTCGAGGCGAAAAACACCAATCAGGGCGGGATTGCCGAACCCCTCAACGCGGCCAATGCCCCGGCGCTGCTGCACGATGAAGTCGATCTGATCGGCGCGCGTCTGAGCTTCTTGCTGCCGCAGGCCCGTCACCTCGCCTCGCTGGAGGCGGCGCGGCCCATGGGCGACCCCGTCACCGGCAATGTGCCCATCACGTCGGAATATGGCCTGCGCCCCAACCCCATGGGACGCGGCGTGGAGTTTCACAACGGCATCGACTTCGGCGTGAAAGTGGGCACCCCCATCCAAGCCACCGCCAACGGCGTGGTCCAGAGTGCGGGATGGAAATCGGGCTATGGCAACTGCGTGGTCATCGACCACCCCTTTGGCTACCACAGCCTGTTCGGCCACCTCAGCAAAATCATGGTCAAGCCGGGCGATACGATCACCCGTGGCCAGGTCATCGCCCTGTCGGGCAATACCGGCCGTTCCACTGGCCCGCATCTGCACTACACCTTGTTCTACGGGGACAAGACGCTCGACCCCGCCACCTACCTGCTCGCCCAACGATAGGACTGCCTCATGTTCAAGCCGAAAACTCCGAAGACCACCGACGTCTGGACGAAAGAATCCACCGCATCTTCCACTCCAGCGGCTGCCGTCACCCCCTCGGCCCTCACCTATATCGGCGCCGGCAGCGAGGTGCATGGCGACCTGCGCGCGGCGGGCAATCTGCGCGTTGACGGCACGGTCTTTGGCGCCGTGCAGGTCGATGGCGATCTCGAAGTCTCCGCCACCGGCGCGATCGAAGGCAAACAGGTCAACGCCCGCAGCGTGCTGGTGCATGGGCGCATCAAGGCCAAAGTGCACGCCACCGAGCAACTGCGCATTCACGGCCAGGGTCAGGTTGAGGGCGACGTGACGGCGCAGTCGCTCGACATCGAAGCCGGGGCGCATTTCACCGGCTACAGCCGCACCGGCATGGCCAAGGAGGCCGAGGTGCTGCAACTCGATCATGCCGCCGAAGCGCCCGAGCCCAACCGCACGCCCGACGACGACGCGATTCAACCCGCAGTTTGACCTCGGCTCTGCGGCATAAACAAGGACCGCCCCGAGACCTTCGCTTCGCTCGATTTCCCCCTCAAGGGGCCAGAAACCCTTGGGGCGGCCCGGCGAGTTTCCGCGCCAACATGCTGTAATGCCTGCATGTCAGCCGAATACGCCGCATCCCGCTCCCTCCCCCAAACCGACAAACGCCCCGGCAGCCGCTCGATGCGCAGCTTGAGTGGCCTGCTGCCGTTCCTGCGCCCCTATCGCGGACGCATTGCGGTGGCGCTGCTCTTTTTATTGCTCGCCGCGGGCAGCACCCTGGCGTTCCCGATGGCGCTGCGCTGGCTGATCGACGCCGGCATGCTGCATGCCCAAGCCAGCCAGGCCGCTTTAGGCTGGCATTTCGCGGGGTTGTTCGGACTGGCTGTGGCGCTTGGGGTGTTTTCCGCCGCGCGCTTCTATATGGTGAGCTGGCTGGGCGAGCGCATCACCGCCGATGTGCGCAGCGCCGTCTATGCCCACGTTCTGCGGCAGAGCCCGCAGTTCTTCGAGCACACACAAACCGGCGAAGTGCTGTCGCGCCTCACCACCGACACCACGCTGGTGCAGACCGTCGTGGGCACCAGTTTCTCCATGGGACTGCGCAACGTGGTGGTGCTGATCGGCGGCATGACCATGCTGATCGTCACCAATCCCGGCCTGATGCTCGGCGTGGGCGTGGTGATCGCCGTGGTGGTGGCGCCCGCCGTGTTCATCGGCCGGCGGGTGCGCCGCCTGTCTCGCGCCAGCCAGGACCGCATCGCAGACGCCAGCGCGCTGGCCTCCGAAGTGCTCGCCGCCATGCCCGTGGTGCAGAGCTATGCCCGCGAGGATGACGAAAGCCGACGGTTTGCAGACTCCGCCGAGACCGCCTTCCGCACCGCGGTCAGCCGCAACAAGGTGCGCTCGCTGCTCACCGCTTTCATCATCGTCGCCATGTTCGGCGCCCTGCTCTATGGCTTGTATCTGGGCACGGTGTCAGTGATGGAGGGCCGCATGAGCGCCGGCGTTCTGGGACAGACGGTGCTTTACATCGGCCTGGTGGCCGGCTCGGCCGCTGCGCTGGCCGAAGTGTTTGGCGACTTGCTGCGCGCGGCCGGCGCCACCGAGCGCCTGATGGAACTGCTGGCTGAGCAATCGCCCGTGCGCAATCCGGCGCATCCCGTCGCGCTGCCCGCCGTGCAGCGCGGCTCGGCCGTCGTGCTCGACCATGTGCGGTTTTTCTACCCTTCGCGGCCGGACAAACCGGCGCTCGACGACTTTTCGCTGCAGATTGAGCCCGGCGAAACCGTGGCCCTGGTCGGCCCCAGCGGCGCGGGCAAGACCTCCGTGCTGCAGCTGCTGCTGCGCTTCTACGACGCGCAGCAAGGCAGCATCCGCATCGACGGCGTGGACGTGCAGCAGGCCGACTTCAAGGCGCTGCGCCAGCGCATCGGCCTGGTGCCGCAGGACGCGGTGATTTTCTCCGCCAGCGCGGCCGACAACATCCGCTACGGCCGCCCCGAAGCCACCGACACCGAGGTGCAGGCCGCCGCCCGCGCGGCGCAGGCCGAGGACTTTCTGCGCGAACTGCCGCAGGGCGACGCGACCTATCTGGGCGAACGCGGCGTGCGGCTTTCTGGCGGACAGCGCCAGCGCATCAGCATCGCCCGCGCCATTCTGAAAAACGCCCCGCTGCTGCTGCTCGACGAAGCCACCAGCGCACTCGACGCCGCCAGCGAGCGTGATGTGCAGGCCGCGCTCGAACACGCCATGCGCGACCGCACCACCCTGGTCATCGCCCACCGTCTGGCCACCGTGCAGCGCGCCGACCGCATTGTGGTGATGGATCAGGGCCGCATCATCGACATCGGCACCCACGCCGAACTCATGGCCCGCGACGGCCTCTACGCCAGCCTGGCGTCGCTGCAGTTCATGCAGTGACCCTGGGACCGGGCGGGAATCTGTTGGTCAACGCTCAAACGCCAATCGCAGCCCCAGGCCGAGCAGAATGGTCCCCATCAGAGCATCGATGGGACGCCGCACCCGCGCGTAGGCCGTTCGCATCCGCACGGTGGACAGCAGCAGCGCCACCGAGACAAACCAGGAACACGACACCGACGCCACGATGAGCACGGTCGTGCCATGCACCCAGAGCGGGGCGTGTGCAGGCAGTATGGTCACGAACAGACTGCCGAAAAACGCGGCCCCCTTAGGATTGGTGATCCCCACCAGAAAGCCCTTGCGCCATGCCGCGGAAAAAGACTTGCCTGCAGCCACGATGGGCGCACCCGGCGCCGCGGCGTGCCGAAGGCCGAGCAGTATGCGCGCACCGAGGTAGAGCAGATACAGCGCCCCGGCAAATCGAATGACCGCATAAAGCCAGGCCAGTTCGGAGACGATGACGCCCAGACCGAACACCGCCAACATCGCCCAGACCAGGTGCGAAGCGGCCACTCCCAGCGCTACCCCAACGCCGGCGCGCTTGCCATGCAGCGCGTGCGACGTGACGGCAAGCAGATCCGGGCCTGGGCTAATGCAGGCCAGAAGCATCACCCCGGCGATCGTGAAGAGCTGCGGTACATAGGACATGTTGGTCTCCTTTCATCCGGCAAGCTGAAGCCTGTTCAGAGCCCCAGCTTGTCCGCGACGAAATCCGCGTCCTTGTCGCCGCGGCCTGAGAGGTTGACGAGAATGTCGGCCTTCGAACCCAGCGCGGCGGCCTGCTGCATTGCCCAGGCCACGGCATGGGCCGATTCGAGCGCCGGAATGAGACCTTCAGTGCGCGACAGAGTCATGAACGCATCCAGGCAGGCCGCGTCGTCGACGGCGTAGTACTCGGCGCGGCCCAGATCCTTGAGATAGGCATGTTGCGGGCCGACGCCGGGGTAGTCGAGCCCGGAGGCGATGGAATACACCGGGTCGGGCTCGCCCTCCTTCACCTCCTGCAGCAGATAGGAATGGAAGCCATGCAGCGTGCCGGGCTTGCCGTAGCTCAGCGTGGCCGCATGCTTGCCGGTCTCGCGGCCGACGCCTGAGGGCTCCACGCCCACCAGCCGCACCTCGAGGTCGTTGAGAAAACCGGAAAAAATCCCCATCGCGTTCGACCCGCCGCCCACGCAGGCCGCCACTACATCGGGCAGCTTGCCTGCCTGCTTCGGGAATTGCTCGCGCGCCTCGCGTCCGACGATGGACTGGAACTCGGCCACCATCATCGGGAAGGGGTGCGGGCCGACCACCGAGCCGATGGCATAGAAAAAGTGCTCGGGGTCGCGCAGATATTCGTCGAAGGCGCTATCCACCGCGTCCTTGAGCGTCTTGGTGCCGCGATCAACGCTCACCACCTTGGCGCCGAGAATCTTCATCTTGGTGACATTGGGATGCTCCTTGGCAACGTCGATCTCGCCCATGTGGATTTCGCACGGCAGGCCGACCAGCGCGCAGGCCGTGGCGAGCGCCACGCCGTGCTGCCCGGCGCCGGTTTCCGCCAACACCTTGGTCTTGCCCATGTGCCTGGCCAGCAGCGCTTCGCCCAGGCAGTGGTTGATCTTGTGCGCGCCGGTATGGTTGAGGTCTTCGCGCTTGAACCAGATGCGCGCGCCGCCGCAATGCGCGGTCAGGTGTTTGGCCAGAAAGATCGGGCTGGGGCGGCCGACGTAATGGGTGTAAAGATCGTTCAGCTCGTCGCGGTAGGCGGCGGTATCGCGGATGGAAAGATAGGCGCGGCCGATGTCGTCCATGACAGCCTTGAGATGCGGCGGAAGATACTGGCCGCCATAAGGCCCGAAGTTGCCGTTGACGTCCGGTTGCAGATCGATGGCTTGTTGCATGCAAAATCTCCTTGAAAATTTGATCCCGATAGTATCCCTCTCCAATTCGCGCACTTCGACCTGATTCATGCCTTCCCTTTCCACCCCATACGAAGACCTGATGCGTCACGTCTTCACCCACGGCCAAGACAAGACCGACCGCACGGGCACAGGCACGCGCAGCGTGTTCGGCCACCAGATGCGCTTCGATCTATCGGCTGGTTTTCCGCTCATCACCACCAAGCGGGTGCATTTCAAGAGCATCGCCTACGAACTGCTGTGGTTTCTGCGCGGCGAGTCCAACGTGCGCTGGCTGCAGGAACATGGGGTAACGATCTGGGACGAATGGGCGCGGGAGGACGGCGAACTTGGGCCGATCTACGGGGTGCAATGGCGCTCCTGGCCCGCACCGACCGCCGAAGATCCGCACCGCTCGATCGACCAGATCAGCGAGGTGCTGCGGCAACTGCGCAGCCAGCCGGATTCGCGCCGCATCATCGTCAGCGCCTGGAACGTCGGCCAGATCGCGGAAATGGCCCTGCCGCCCTGCCATGCGTTTTTCCAGTTCTACGTCGCCCCGCCGCGCGAGCCCGGAGAACCGGGACGCCTGAGCTGCCAGCTCTATCAGCGCAGCGCCGATATTTTTCTCGGCGTGCCATTCAACATCGCCAGCTATGCGCTGCTCACCCTGATGATCGCGCAACAGACCGATCTTCTGCCCGGCGATTTCGTCTGGACCGGGGGCGACTGCCACCTCTACAACAACCATTTCGCCCAGGTGCAGGAGCAACTCAGCCGCGCCCCCTACCCCTACCCCACGCTGGAGTTCGCGCGCAAGCCCGAGAGCCTGTTCGACTACACCTTCGATGACTTCGTGCTGAGCAACTACCAGCACCACCCGGCGATCAAGGCGCCGGTAGCCGTATGACAAAGCTCGTCCTCATCGCGGCCGTGGCGCGCAACGGCATGATCGGCAAGGACGGCGGCATGCCCTGGCATCTCCCGGCCGATCTGCAGCACTTCAAACGCCTCACCCTGGGCCACCCCATCCTGATGGGACGCCGCACCTGGGATTCATTGGGGCGGCCACTTCCGGGACGCCGCAATATCGTGATCAGCCGCCAGATCGGATGGCAGGCAGCGGGGGCGGAACATGCCGAGTCACTCCCCGCAGCGCTGCAGCGGGTCAGTGACGATGCAAGCGACGATGCACTGGCCTTCGTCATCGGCGGCGCCCGGCTTTATGCCCAGGCGCTGCCTCTGGCTGACCGGCTGGAACTGACCGAGATCGACCAGGACTTCGAGGGCGACACGCGCTTTCCCGACTGGAACCGCAGCCGGTTCACCGAAACCGCCCGTGAATCGCACCGCGCGCCTGAAGGCTGGGTCTATCACTTCGTCACCTACACCGCCAGGACTGCATCGACAGGCTGAGCCATGGCGGTGTGCGCAATGTTGTTCCAGGGCGTGGCGGTATGGGCGGGGCTGCCCGCCTTTTTGTTCGCCCTCATGCTGCTGCTGGGGTTCCGCCTGAATACCCGTTTTACCTGGATTTTGTTGCTGCTCGGTCTCGCCGGGCTGGCCGCGCAAGGGCTGTCCATCGCCTGCGCCGGCTGGGCAAACGCCAGCGCCTGGCTGCCCGATTGCTGCGGTTTGGGCTCTGTTGCGCGCAATCTCTCTGCTGATGGTCTCTGGTGGCTCAATCTGGCCTGGCTGCTGCTGGCGCTGGCAGTCATCGCAGCCTGCGCCGCGACGATCTGGCGGCTGGCTTTGCCAAGCCGCAGCAAGCAAATGGCTCCGTAACGCTGCTTGCATTCTGAACCATGTCGGGCTCGCGCCTTCCGGTAGATTCCTTCTGAGCGCCCCCACGGCACGCCGACCCGCCCCACGTGGGGGTCAAGGAAACTTGGGACGGCCCTGCGTTTCCTTGAGAGCGCCCAGGGCGCTCGAGAACAAAAACGAGGAGACTCCATGACAGCCGCGCAAGCCGCACCGGTCAACAAGACATCACATATCGCCATCGCCAGTTTCATCGGCACAGCCATCGAGTTCTACGACTTCTACGTCTACGCCATTGCCGCGGCGCTGGTCATCGGGCCGGTGTTCTTTCCCAGCGCCTCGCCCACGGCGCAGACACTCAACGCCTTTGCCACCTTCGGCATCGCGTTTCTCGCGCGGCCTGTCGGCTCCTTCCTGTTCGGCCATTTCGGCGATCGGTTCGGACGCAAATCCACCCTGGTGGCCACGCTGCTGACCATGGGGGTGTGCACCACGCTCATCGGCCTGCTGCCGGGGTATGACCGCATCGGCGAGCTTGCTCCGTGGTTGCTGGTCATTCTGCGCATCGGCCAGGGGCTGGGCCTTGGCGGTGAATGGGGCGGCGCGGCGCTGCTGGCCACGGAGAACGCTCCCATGCATCGCCGCGGCCTGTTCGGCATGTTTCCGCAGTTGGGGCCCTCCATCGGCTTTCTCGTGGCCAACGGCCTGTTCCTGCTGCTGGGCCTGCTGCTGAGCCACGCGCAGTTCATGGCCTGGGGCTGGCGCATCCCCTTCCTGGTCAGCGCCGTGCTGGTGCTCATCGGCCTGTATGCCCGCATCAAACTGACTGAAACGCCGTTGTTCACAGCCGCCGAGAACAAGCCCGCGCGGGTGCCGATGGGCGAGCTGCTCAGCGGCCAC
>JAQTVS010000396.1 GCA_028706735.1 Thiomonas sp. | reverse complement strand
AAGTTTGCGGATAATCGCAACCTTTTGTCACAAGGGTCAGCATGGACGCGCATTCCGCCATCGTGGTGGTGATTCTCGGCTTGGTCGAGGGCATCACCGAATTTCTGCCGATTTCCTCCACCGGCCATCTCATTCTGGCCGGCAGCCTGCTGGGCTGGGTGAGCGACAAGGCCAAGGTGTTCGAAATCGCGATTCAAAGCGGCGCCATTCTGGCCGTGATGTGGCATTACCGCGTGCGGATTGGCGAAGTGCTCACCGGACTGTCCGCCGCCGAACCCGCACGGCGTAGCACCGCCTGGCGCTTTGCCATCAATGTGCTCATCGGCTTCATTCCAGCGGCCATTCTGGGCTTGTTGTTTGCCAGCGCCATCAAACGCTGGCTGTTCGCGCCCGTGCCGGTGGCGCTGGCCTTTATCGTTGGCGCGCTGGTGATCTTCTGGGCCGAAGCCTGGCAGAAGCGGTCGGCGCAGCATGTGCGCATCCACCATGTCGATGACATGCGTGCGAGCGACGCGCTGAAGGTCGGCCTCGCGCAGGCGTTTGCGCTCATTCCCGGCACCAGCCGCTCGGGGGCGTCCATCATCGGCGGCATGCTGTTCGGCCTCAGCCGCGCGGCCGCCACCGAGTTTTCCTTCTTCCTCGCCATTCCCACCCTGCTGGCGGCCACGGTATACGAGCTTTACAAAAATCGCGCCCTGCTCAGCCTGAGCGACGTGCCGATTTTCGGCCTCGGCATGGCGGTGGCGTTTGTCTCGGCGCTGATGGTGGTGCGCTGGTTGCTGCGCTATGTGGGCGGGCATAGCTTCGTGCCCTTCGCCTGGTACCGACTGGTTTTTGGCGTTCTGGTGCTGGTCACCGCCTGGGGCGGCTGGGTGAACTGGGCGGGGTGAGTGGCCCCCCCCGACAGCCTCGCTGCGCTCGGCTTTCCCCCCAGGGGGCGAGTCACCCTTGGGGCGGCCCGGCGGGTGACTCAGGCCCCCCCGACAGCCTCGCTGCGCTCGGCTTTCCCCCCAGGGGGCGAGTCACCCTTGGGGCGGCCCGGCGGGTGACTCAGGCCCTCCCGCATACCTCGCGGCTGGGATGAAACCAGGCGGGTTCAAGCGGGTTTACCGCGTGGTGAACATCAGGTCCCAGACGCCGTGGCCGAGATTCAGTCCGCGGCGCTCGAATTTGCTCACCGGGCGCCAGTCCGGGCGCTGGGCGTAATCGGCCGCCGTGTTGACAAGTCCCGGCTCGGCGCGCAACACCTCCAGCATGTGCTCGGCATAGGGCTGCCAGTCGGTGGCGCAGTGCAGATAGCCGCCCGGGCGCAGACGGCTGATGGCCAGCCGCACGAATTCAGGCTGGATCAGCCGGCGCTTGTGATGGCGTTTTTTCGGCCACGGATCGGGAAAGTAGATGTGCAGTCCGTCCAGGCTGTGCGGCGCGATCATGTGCTGGAGCACCTGCACCGCGTCATGCTGCACGATGCGCAGATTGCTGAGCTTCGCGGCGTCGATGCGCTGCAGCAACGCGCCCACGCCGGGCGGATGCACTTCCACGCCGATGAAATCCGTCTCGGGCTTTGCCGCGGCGATCTGCGCCGTGGCGTCGCCCATGCCGAAGCCAATTTCGAGCACCCGCGGGGCGATGCGGCCGAACACTGCGGGCCAATCGGTGCGGGCGTCGGCATACGACACGATCCAGCGCGGCCCCAGCCCCGCCAGCGCGCGGCTCTGCGCTTCAGTGGTGCGCCCGGCGCGCAGCACAAAGCTGCGGATGCCGCGTTGCCGGAGCGCGTCGGCGTCGTCTGTTTCAGAAGCGGGGTCAACCGAAGCGGGGTCGACCGTCATGACAAAAAACCGGCGTAAGCCGACCAGGGGGTGTATGCGGGAAAAGGCGTCATCAAATTCAATGCGAATACTGCGTTTTAGGAGTCTGTCGGGCTTGCCAGATTGGCGAGGTCGAAAGTCTACTGCGGTCGTTTCCGATCGCAGGGCCGTGGCCGACACCGTGCAGATGTCACGCCACGTTGCTGAGGCGCCCACCCTTTTCAGGGCGGATCGGCCATTGGCCGGATAATCCTTCGACACCCCGCCACCTGACCCGCCATGTCCTATCGACGCTGGACGCTGACCAACCGGATTGCTCTTTTCGCCGCCGTAGTGCTGCTGCTTTCGCTGGGGGCCATCGGTGTCACGCTTTGGGCGTCGTGGAATTTGCAGGGTGGCGCCGCAGCGGTCAACGAGGCCGGCCGTCTGCGCATGTTGACTTACCGCATGACCCTGATGGCCGAGCGCGGCGATGCGGCCGCCGTGGCCCAGAGTGCTGCACAGATGCAGGCCAGCCTCGATCTGCTGCGGCGTGGCGACCAGTCGCGCCCGCTGTTCGTGCCCTGGAATGACGAGGTTCGGCAGCGTTACGACGCCGTGCTGACGCAATGGCGCGCCCTGCAGCCGCGCTGGCTGCAGGCCCCGGCGGACGAACAGGTTCCGTCGCCGGTTGCTGCGCACTTTGTCGCCACCATTGACGCCTTCGTCACCTCAATTGAAAAGCGGCTGGATTTCTGGACCTCGCTGCTGTACACGCTCCAGTTCGCCATGGCCGCAATGATGGTGCTGGGCGCGCTGTTGCTGTTCTACGCGGCTTACCTGTTCGTTCTCGACCCCGTGCGGCATCTCTCTCGCGGGGTCGAGGCGATCGAGACTGGCAACTACAGTGCACGCGTCGATATTGCGACCAATGACGAATTTGGCGATCTGGCCAAGGCCTTCAATGGCATGGCGGCACAACTCA
>JAQTVS010000065.1 GCA_028706735.1 Thiomonas sp. | reverse complement strand
ATCCAACCCATGCAACTCGCTCGCCTCGGAACCGAAAAGGCATGGATGCACTGGCGGCGCTTTTTAATCCCGCGACAGAAATTCAGTTGAAGTTGAAGCTGACTCCGGTCGTACCGTTGGCGGTGTTGTACGCCGCGCTGTAGTCTGTAGAGACTGTGGCAAGGTTGGTCCAGTTGAGCAGATTGGCGCCGTAGGGGTCGTTGGTGGCGCCGAGCGTCGTGCCCATATTGAACAAGTATTGATCCACGCCGAGCAGCGCTTGGTCGTAAGCATCTCCGGCAGTGGGGGCCGCGGTGGCCAGCGCCAGGCTGCCCAGGCCGAACTGACCGGCGATGTGCTGCAGCGAGGCGTCATAATTCGCCATCGTCAGCCCGCTGTTTGGGGTGATGCGCGCGACGGCAAAGGTGGTCAATGGCGTGATATTGGCCGAGACCGTGCCGCCGCCGCCCACGCTGACCATGGCTTGCAGGCTGGCGTTTGTGGCCAGCGCGGCATTGCTGGCGCTGGCGGCCAGATTGAGCTCGGTGGAGGTCAGGCTGTTGAGGCCGTAAGACGTTCCTTTGTAGCTGTACGTCCCGCCAACGACCTGCAGCAAAACTGGGCCATAGAAGCTGGTGAGATTCATGCTGAAACTGCCGTCTGCGCCCGAGGGCACGCAGACCAGCAGAGTGCCATAGCTGGTGTAGGGCGTAACCGTGGTGGTCAGCGGATTGCCCTGCCCATTCACGATGGCGTAGGCGCAGACATTGTTGGTGCCGTTGCCGTTCACCGCGCCGCCTCCTGTCGCAGCGCCCATCAGCACCTGTCCGGTGACAGTGGAGCCTTCGTAGTTGGTGCTGGACGTGCCGCCGCCACAGCCCGCGAGGGCCAGGCTGCCAAGCAGGGCGGCGCCCAGGCTGATGCGGAGTCGGGAGAGTTGCATCGGAAATCTTTCAGTGATTGTGGAGAAAACGTGTTGCCGCAGACGGCGGTGTGCGTGGAGCCGGAGCGGCTCAATGCACCACGCGGTCTTCGGCTTCGACGAACAGCTCGTCGAGGATGAGGGCGTCTGGCTCTTCGTCCAGCCGCCAGAAAATCATCAACACGATGGTTTTGAGGTGCTCCAGCGGCAACGGTTGCATGCCGGTGGCCAGAGCCCGCTCGATGGTGAGTTCGCGCAGATGGGGTTTGAGCACACCGGCGCTTTCAAGGAAGTTGAGATAGCCAATGGCCTCCAGGCCCAGGCAGTCGACTTCCTGCTGGGCATAGAGCCTGATGGATGTTGCGCTTTGAACCTGCTGGGTTTGCAGGCCGCTCACGGCGCTGTCGAGCCCGCGCAGCCAGTCGAGCGCCTCGTGGATTTCGTCGTTCTCGAAACCCGCGGCGCTGAGTTTGCGTGTGAGCTGGCCGAACTCGGGGCAAGCCTCCGGGTGCCAGTAGGACTCGTAGAGATACATGAGGATGTCGAACATGCGGCCATTCTATGCATAGCGCGATGATGGCTTGGCTGGTCGTGGATCTCGGCCCTTTGCGGTGCGAATGGTCGGCGCTGCCGAGGACTCAGGCGCGGGCGATGCGCTGGAAGCGGCCGCCGGGCAGGCGGGCGACATGGCCCTGCAACTCCAGGTCGAGCAGGCGCGCGCCCAGCCGGTCTGCGGGCCAGCCGGTGCGTGCTGACAGGTCGTCGAAATCGCGGATTTCAAAACCGAGGGCGCGCAGGATGTCGCATTCGGGCGCTTCGGCAAGTTCTGCCGTGGTGTCCTGCGCGTTGTCGGGGGCGGCATGGGCGGCATGGGCGGCGGGCAGTGGCGTGTCCCAGCCGAACTCTTCCAGCACGTCTTGCGCGGTTTCCACCAGTTTGGCGCCTTCGCGGATCAGCCGGTGGCAGCCGTGGGCCAAGGGGTTGTGGATGGAGCCGGGCATCGCAAACACCTCGCGGCCCTGTTCGCCAGCCAGGCGCGCGGTGATGAGCGAGCCGGAATGCGTGGCCGCCTCGACCACCAGAACGCCCCGCGACAGGCCGCTGATGAGGCGGTTACGGCGCGGGAAATTGCCTTTCGATGGGGACGTGCCGAGCGGAAACTCGGAGAGCAGCAGCCCGCGCTCGGCCACGAGATGCGCGAGCTCGCGGTGTCGCGGCGGGTACACGCGGTCACAGCCGGTGCCGAGCACGGCGATGGTCGAGCCGGCCTGCGGGTGCGTCGCGGCCAGAGCGCCTCGGTGCGCCGCCGCGTCGATGCCGAGGGCGAAGCCCGACACGATGGTGACCCCGGCTTCGCTGAACGCCTGGGCGAAGGCCTGGGCATCGCGTTCGCCCTGTGCGGTGGGGGTGCGTGCGCCCACCATGGCGAGTTGACGCGGGGCAGCCAGAACTGCGGCATGGCCCAGGGCGTAGAGCAGCGGCGGCGGATCGGTGATGTCGAGCAGGCTTTGCGGGTAGGCGGCGTCGTCCAGGGTGAGGCAGGCGTGGCCAGATTGCCCGGCCCACTCCAGCGTGCGGGCGATGAGATCGCGCGTTTCGCTATCGGGCTCCGCCAGCAGAGCGGAGGCGACCGTGTTGCTGACCACGCGCGTGAGCGCGGCGTGGGAGGCCTGAAAAATCTGCTGCGGCGGGCCGAACGCCGAGAGCAGTTGACGCGCGGTGAGCGCGCCAACGCCCGGGGTCTGCATCAAGCGCAGCCAGCCCGCAAGATCTTCGGCACTCGCCATGCACGGGCTCGCAGCGTGCGCGTCAGGGCTGGGTGAAGCGGTCTGCGACTTCCACGGGTTCATCCGCCGACAGGATGAGGGCATAGGCCACATGCTGGAAGGTGCGGAACACCATCATCACACCCACACGGCGGTCGGGCAATTCGATCTCCGGTTTGCCGGGGGCGGTGACGTCCTTGACCATGCGGCTGTTGTGCCACAAGGCCAGCACGTCGCCGCGTTCCAGGCCATCCGCCGCGCCGCGGTTGAGGGCGACGACGCTGTTTTTCGCCGCCATGTTCAGGTCGCCGTAGATGGAGACGATGTCGCCGCTGATCGGCTTGGCCGGGGCGTGCGGGGTGTAGTTCAGGTATTCGCGCGGCGGCGCGATGATCAGCCGGTCTCCCACGCCAACTTCACGCTCGATGCCGTCAACCCGGAACACCGACACCGCATCCGGGCCGGAAGGGGCTTCGGCCAGGCTGGTGGTGCCGAGGTAGTCCGCCTGGTAGGCGATGATCTTTTTGGTGGCCGGATCGACCAGCGGCTTGGCCGGGCGGTAGATCTGGTAGCGCGTGGCCTTGCTTACGTCGCCGCGCACATACACCTGCGTGCCGGGCGAGGCCATGGTGTGGCCCTTGGGCAGCGCAACGATGCGCGGCGAGGCGTCCAGCGCGTCGGGCTCAACGATCAGCGGCTGGGTGAGGAAGGGGGCGATGAGCTCGGGCGAGATGGTGGGAATGCCCTCAGGCGGCAGCGCGGTGGATTCCACCTGCGGATTGAGCTTGACCGTGGGGATGCCCTGGTTGCCGCTGCCCATGCTCAGGCGGGCGCGCCCGTTGGAGATGTCGAGGTAAAGCGTCTGTCCGGGGAAGATCCAGTGCGGGTTGCGGATCTGCTGCAGGTTCATGCCCCAGAGTTTGGGCCAGTCCCAGGGTTTGCGCAGATACATGCCGGAAATGGCCCACAGCGTGTCGCCGCGCTTGACGGTGTATTTGGACGGCGCGTTGGCGGCAAGCTCGGAAATCGGCACGCCGGTTTGCGCGGTCAGTTCCGCTTTCGCCCGTTGGGCGGGCGCCACGGGGTAATTGGGCAGGCCGTGCAGGGCAGGCGCCGCAGAAAGGGTATCAGCGGCGTGGCTTGTCAACGGCAGCGCGCTGCCGAGCAGCAGGGCGGCGGTCAGGGCATGACGCCGCAAAGGGTGATGGAAAGCCTGTCTCAGCATGGCGCATGTCCCCAGATTTAAACCGTGGCCACATCCGGTGCGATGTGGTTTTTGTGAATCTGCCCCCCGTGGAAGCTTGCGACTCCAGGGCCTATTTATGAAGAAATTGGCTGTCATTGTGCATGCAACACCTTGACGCGGCAATCAAATCGCGGCCTGCGCCGAGGTGGCAGTTGCAAGAATGTTGCGGGTTTCCTGAGAAAATGCCGGGCCGCCCCAAGTTTTCTCATCCCCCTCGGGGGGCCTGACGCGAACGCGGCAGGTCTGGGGGCGCTTTCAAGGAAACGCCGGGCAGCCCCAAGTTTCCTTGACCCCCACCGGGGGGCGGGCGGGGCCATCCCCCTCCCGACCTCCCCCACGCCGTGGGGGAGGTGAGATCACTCCCTCCCCGCTCGCGGGGAGGGATGGGGTGGGGAGTGCCCGGCCCTGGGGGCGCTCAGATTGGTTGGCGCGCAGCAGCCTGGGACGACACCCTCAATTTCAATGGGAAATGCCCTTTCCATCGGAAATTACTAAAATGAGGACTATGGAAAATCTCACCATCCTTCAATATCCAGATCCCCGTCTTTACACCCTGGCCAAGCCGGTCGCCAAGGTGGATGACCGTGTGCGCGCGCTGATCGCGGCGATGTTCGATGTCATGTACAAGTCGAACGGGGTCGGGCTGGCGGCGACGCAGGTGGACGTGCATGAGTGCATCATCGTGATGGACACATCCGAGGAGCGCAACCGCCCGCTGGCGCTCATCAACCCGGAGATCCTGCGCCACAGCGATGAAGACAAGGAATGGGAGGAAGGCTGCTTGTCGGTTCCCGGCATCTACGACAAGGTCGTGCGTCCTGCAACCGTTCGGGTGCGCGCGCTTGATGCGAATGGCGAGCCCTTCGAGATGGAGGCCGATGGTCTGACGGCGGTGTGCATCCAGCATGAAATGGATCATCTGCTGGGCAAGGTGTTTGTGGACTACCTGTCGCCCCTCAAGCGCAACCGCATCAAGACCAAAATGCTCAAACGGCAGAGGCAGGCGGCTTGAGCGAGGCAGCATCCCACTCGCCGGTTGCACGGCCGGTTGCGCGCCATTTGCGCGTGGCGTTTGCGGGCACGCCAGAGTTCGCCGCCGAAGCGCTCCGCGCCATACTGAGTGCGGGCTACACAGTGCCCCTGGTGCTGACCCAGCCCGACCGTCCCGCGGGCCGCGGCATGAAGCTGCAATCCAGCCCGGTCAAGCAGGTCGCCGCTGCGGCACAGATCAAAGTCATTCAGCCCCAGGGCCTGCGACTGGACGGGCGCTATGCCGAACAGGCCGCGCAGGCGCATGCAGCGCTGCGCGACGCGCAGGCGGATGTGTTGGTTGTGGCGGCCTATGGCCTGATTCTGCCGACGTCGGTGCTGACGCTGCCGCGATTCGGCTGCTTGAACATTCACGGCTCGCTGCTGCCAAGATGGCGTGGAGCGGCCCCGATTCAGCGGGCGATCGAGGCGGGAGATGCGCGGACGGGCATCACCCTGATGCAGATGGACGCGGGGCTCGACACGGGCGACATGCTGCTGGAGCAGGCCCTGCCGATCGACGCCACCGACACTGCGTCCATCCTGCACGACAAACTCGCCGCCTTGGGCGCGTCCTTGGTGGTGCAGGGGCTGGAGGCGCTGGAGCGCGGCGAACTGCGCCCTCGCGCGCAGCCTGAAACCGGTGTGACGTACGCCGCGAAAATCAGCAAGGACGAATCGGTGATGCGGTGGAACTTGCCCGCAGAATTGCTCGCCCGGAGGGTGCGGGCGTTTACGCCCTGGCCGGGTGCGCAATTCGCGCTGCTGGACGGCGCAGTGGTCAAGATCGGTGCGGCCGTCGCGTTGACGGCGCCGCCGCATGCTGGCCCGCCCGGTTTTGTGCGGCAGATGACCGCCGAGGGGCTGGACGTGTGTTGCGGAAACGGCGTGCTGCGCATCACGCGGCTGCAAAAACCCGGCGGCACAATGCAGAGCGTGGCGCAATGGTTGCAGGGCGGGATTGACCTCACGCGCTTGACTTTGGCTTGAGCGCCAAGAGGCGTTCAGGCCAGCATTCCCCCGATCGCCCTTGAACTTTCGTTTCTCTGCACAATCTAGCCTGTTGTATCCAAACGTATCGGAGTGAAGCATGTTCAATGTCATGAAAACCGCCATCCTGATGGCCGCAATCACTGCGCTGTTCGTGGTCATCGGTTCCATGCTGGGCGGACAGAAAGGCATGATTCTGGCGCTGCTGTTCGCGCTGGGCATGAACTTCTTCAGCTACTGGTTCAGCGACAAGATGGTGCTGAAGATGTACAACGCCCAAGAGGTGGACGCCAGCAGCGCGCCACAGTTTTACGCCATGGTGCAGGAGCTGGCGCAGCGCGCGGGCTTGCCCATGCCGCGGGTGTACCTCATTCAGGAAGATGCGCCAAACGCCTTCGCCACCGGCCGCAACCCGGAACACGCGGCTGTGGCGGCGACCACCGGCATTCTGCGGGTGCTCAGCGCACGCGAACTGCGCGGCGTGATGGCGCATGAACTGGCGCATGTGAAGCACCGCGACATTCTCATTTCCACCATCTCGGCCACCATGGCCGGCGCCATTTCGGCGCTGGCGAATTTCGCCATGTTTTTCGGCAGCCGCGACGAAAACGGTCGCCCGTCCAATCCGGTCGCGGGCATTGCGGTGGCCATTCTGGCGCCGCTGGCCGCCGGCCTGATCCAGATGGCGATTTCCCGCACCCGCGAGTTCGAGGCCGACCGCGGCGGCGCAGAGATTTCAGGCGATCCGGCCGCCTTGGCCGCGGCCTTGCAAAAGATCGAGGCCTATGCGCGCGGCGTGCCGTTTCAGGCTGCAGAGGCGCATCCAGCCACGGCGCAGATGATGATTCTCAATCCCTTGCACGGGGGTGGAATCGCCAAGCTGTTCAGCACGCATCCGGCAACCGAGGAGCGCGTGGCCCGGCTGATGCAGATGGCGCAGACCGGCTCGGCCCAGGCCTGGCAGGGCTGAGCTTCGGCGCCGCTTACCGGCGCCTTCCGAACTGCACCCCTTCCAGCGCGCTGTCGATGATGACTCCAGCGATGCTGTAAAGAATCGATCCGAGCAGCGCCGCGCCGAAGCTGCGTACTGCAAAGCCGTCGATCACCCCCGACGCGGCGTAAAACATCGCGGCGTTGAGCACGAAGAAAAACAGCCCGAGGGTCAGAATGGTGATCGGCAGAGTGAGGATGAAGAGAATGGGCCGCACCAGCGCATTGAGCAGGCCGATGAAAAACGCGGCCCACATGGCGGCCCCGAAGCCGGAGACCTGCACGCCGCTGTAGAGATAGGCGACAGCCAGCAGGGCGCAGGCGGATAGAAGCCACTTCAGCAGGAGTTTGAGCATGGCGGGTGTCCTGAGATTCAGCGGCCTGCGGCCAGACGCTTGGCCAGCGCTGCCGCAAGTCCGGTGTAACTGGCGGGGGTCATGACGAGCAGGCGCTGGCGGTCGTCTTCGGGCAGATTCAGCCCGGCAATAAAGGCGCGCATCGACTCTTCGGTGATGGCTTTGCCGCGGGTGAGTTCCTTGAGCTGTTCGTAGGGGTTGGGCAGGCCGTGGCGGCGCATGACGGTTTGCACCGGCTCGGCCAGCACTTCCCAGGCGGCGTTCAGGTCGTCATCCAGGCGCTGCGGGTGGACCAGCAGCTTGTCGAGTCCGCGCAGCAGAGAGTCCCAGGCCAGGACGCTGTGCCCCAGCGCCACGCCCATATTGCGCAATACGGTCGAGTCGGTGAGGTCGCGCTGGAAGCGTGAGATTGGCAGCTTGTCGCTCAGGTGCCGCAGCAGCGCGTTGGCGATGCCCAGATTGCCCTCGGCGTTCTCGAAGTCGATCGGATTGACTTTGTGCGGCATGGTGGACGAGCCGATCTCGCCCGCCTTGGTCTTCTGCTTGAAGTAGCCCCAGGAGATATAGCCCCAGATGTCGCGGCTGAGGTCGATGAGGATGGTGTTGGTGCGGGCCACGGCGTCGAACAGCTCGGCCATGGCGTCGTGCGGCTCGATCTGGATGGTGTAGGGGTTGAAGGTCAGCCCGAGCGACTCGACCACCTTGCGCGCAAACGCCTCCCAGTCCACCTCGGGGTAGGCGGCTAAGTGTGCGTTGTAATTGCCCACCGCGCCATTCATCTTGGCGGTGAGCCGCACCCCCTCGATCACCGCCATGGCGCGTTGGAGGCGGTGCGCGACGTTGGCGAATTCCTTGCCCAGCGTGGTGGGGCTGGCGGTCTGGCCGTGGGTGCGCGAGAGCATGGGCTGCTCGGCCAACTCGGCGGTGAGGTCGAGCAAGCGGCGCAGCACGCGCTGCAGCAGTGGCATGACAACTTCGCGGCGCGCGCCCGCGAGCATCAGGCCGTGTGCGGTGTTGTTGATGTCTTCCGAGGTGCAGGCGAAGTGGAAGAACTCGGCGTGCCGATGCACCTCGGGCATGTCGGCCGTCTGCGCCTTGAGCCAGTATTCCACGGCTTTCACGTCGTGATTGGTGGTGCGCTCGATGGCTTTGATCTCAGCCGCCTGCGCACTGCCGAAACCGGCCACCAGCGCCTGCAAGGCGGCACGCGCCGCAGGCGGCAGCGCGGGAAATTCAGCCAGCCCCAGATCGGACAGGCCGATGAACCAGGCCACTTCGACCTGGACGCGGCTGCGCATCAGTCCGGCTTCGGACAAGTGCATGCGCAGGCTGTCGACCTTGGCGTGATAGCGCCCGTCCAGGGGCGAAAGCGCGTCCAGGGCGGACAGCGCGGCGGATTGCGGAGAAGAGTTCGTGCTCATGCGTGCATTGTAGGAAGTGCGGGCTCCGCGGGCGGCGCATGGGGCCGCCTCGCATCAAGGCCGGTTGATATACTCAATCGCCCATTTATCGCAGCTCCAGAACATGAAACTCATCGGCTCCCTGACCAGTCCTTATGTGCGCAAGGTGCGCATCACGCTGGCCGAGAAAAAAATCGACGCCAAGTGGGAAGAGGAGAACGTCTGGGCGGAGACGACCCAGATCGGCCGATCCAACCCGCTGGGCAAGGTGCCTTGCCTGGTGCTCGACGACGGCGAGGCGATTTTCGACTCGCGGGTGATCGTGGAATATCTCGACACCCTCACTCCGGTGGGCAAGCTCATTCCCGCTGGCGGGCGCGAGCGCGCCGAAGTCCGCACCTGGGAGGCGCTGGGCGATGGGGTGATGGACGCTGCGGCCACCGCTCGGCTGGAGCAGACCTGGCCCGGCCGCACCGACGCGCAACGCAGCCCGCAATGGATCGCGCGGCAGATGAGCAAGGTCGAGTCTGGCGTCAAAGCCATCTCGCATGGCTTGGGAGACAAGCCGTTTTGCTGCGGCAACCATCTCAGCCTGGCTGACATTGCCGTGGGCGCGGCGCTGGGATATGTGGTGTTCCGCTTTCCCGAATTGGCCTGGCAGCAGCAGTACCCCAACCTCGCCAAGCTCTACGACAAGCTGATGCAGCGTCCGTCCTTCCGCGACACGGCCCCGCCGCAAGGCTGAACGGCCAACCTGAACTGCCAACATTTCTAAGCGGGCTGCGCTGCCTGCACCAGCCACAGCAGCGCCAGCTCGGTGGCTTGCAGGCGCACGCTGCCCCGGTCGCCCTTGAACCGCGCGTGACGGGTTTCGCTGCGCACCGCGTCAGCTTCTCTCCAGGCCAGTCCAAACCACACCGTGCCCACGGGTTTTTCCGGCGTGCCGCCGTCCGGTCCGGCAATGCCGGTGATGGCCACGGCGACCTCTACACCCGCACGTTGGCACGCCCCCAGCGCCATGGCGTTGGCGACTTCCGGGCTGACTGCGCCGACTTGCGCAAACAGCGCCGGGTTCACGCCGAGCAGGTCGGATTTGGCCGCATTGCTGTAAGTGACAAAACCACGGTCGAACCAATCGCTTGACCCGGCCACGCTGGTGAGGGCCGCCGAGACCAGTCCGCCCGTGCAGGATTCGGCCGTGGCCAGCCGCCAGCCGCGCCGGCGATAGGCTGCACCGACACCACCGGCGAGGCGGCAGAGCGCGTCGAAATCAGGCCCACTGTTCATGGTTTCAGACCAGGGCGTAAAGCCGGATGCCCAGCGCCATGACCAGCAGGGTGAACGCGGCGGCGATCAGGTCGTCAAGCATGATGCCAAAGCCGCCTTTCACATGCCGGTCGGCCCAGCCCACGGCCAGCCATTTGCCGGCGTCGAAGGCGCGAAACAGCAGGAAGGCGGCAAGCTGCACGGCCCAGCCCGCCGGAGTGACCAACAGCAGGATGAGCCAGAAGGCGACGATCTCGTCCCACACCACCGGCGAGGCGTCTTCGAGGCCGAGCGCGCGCGAGGTGTGGCCGCAGGCCCAGATGCCGACCACAGCGCCCACGCCGATGACCACGGCCCACGCCAGCGGGCCCAGCCAGAGCGAAAGCAGTGCGTAGCTGGCCCAGGCGAACAGCGTGCCCGCGGTGCCCGGCGCGACGGGCGACAGACCGCTGCCGAAGCCGAGCGCGAGCACATGCAGCGGGCTGCGCCACATGAAGCGCCAGCTGGGACGCGGTGGAGGAGCGGCTGAAGGGGGGGCGGTCATGGCATGGTGGATGTGCGGAAATGGTCGAAGCCCGCATAGGCATTGTCCAACACCTGTCCGTTTGCGTCGATCAACCGCAGGCCGGGCTGCGCGTCGATGTGGCCAATGCGCGTGACCGCGGTGGCGGCCCGCACGGCGGCGGCCCGCACGGCGTCGCGTGCGGACGTCGGGGCGGTGAACAACAGTTCGTAATCATCGCCGCCTGCAAGTTGGCAGAGACGTTGGCGCTGCGCGCTCTGCGCGCGCAGCGCCATGCTGGCCGGGCAGGCGTCGGCTTGCACCGTGGCGCCCACCCCGCTGCGTCGCAGGATGTGGCCGAGATCTGCCAGCAGTCCGTCAGAGACATCGATGGCGGCGTGCGCTACGCCCCGCAGCGCCAGGCCGAGCGCCACACGCGGCGTGGGCCGGTCCATGCGCGCAAAGCTTGCGGCCTGCGCGGCGGCGTCCAGCGACCATTCGCCCAGGCGATGCCCCAGCGCCAGCCGGGCATCGCCCACAGTGCCTGATACCCAGAGGTCGTCGCCCGCCTGCGCCGCGCTGCGCAGCAAGGCCAGCCCCAGCGGCGCCGTGCCGAGCACGGTGATGCACAGATTGCGCGGGCCGCGCGTGGTGTCACCGCCGACCAGCTCGATGTCGTGCGCGTCCGCCAGGGCGAA
>JAQTVS010000395.1 GCA_028706735.1 Thiomonas sp. | reverse complement strand
CAGGCCGTACCGCAGCGCATCGACCACCACGGTCAGTGCGCGCGACGCCTGGCGGCGGCTGGGGTAGTAGAGGTGATAGCCGGGATAGCTCGGACACCAGGCCTGCAGCACCCGGCGCAGACGCCCGGCGGTGATGGGCTCCAGCGCAATGTCTTCCGGCACATAGGCCAGCCCCGCCCCGGCCAGCGCCGCGCGCAGGATGGGCGCGCTCGCGTTGAACGTCCACTGCCCGTGCACCTGCACATTCAGCGCCCGCCCGTCACGCGAAAACTCCCAGGGCAGCAGCTTGCCGCTGGGCAGCCGCAGATTGATGCAGTTGTGCGCCGCCAGGTCTTGCGGCTTGCGCGGCAGCGGCCTGCTGGCGAAGTAGTCGGGCGCGGCCACCACGGCCATGCGCTGATCCGGGCCGATGCGCACCGCGATCATGTCCTTCTCCAGACTCTCGCCGATGCGCACCCCGGCGTCGAATCGCTGGGCGACGATGTCAGTGAAGGCGTAATCGACATAGATCTCGACCTGCAATTCAGGGTGCTCCGCCAGCAGCGGACGCAGCTTGGGCCAGAGCAGGGTGTCGGCGGCGTGCCCGGCGGCGTTGATGCGGATGAAGCCCGCAGGCTTGTCCCGCAATTCGCGCAAGGCGTCCAGCTCGGACTCGATGGCCTCGAAGCGCGGCGCCAGGGTCTGGAGCAGGCGCTCGCCGGCTTCGGTGGGCGCCACGCTGCGCGTGGTGCGGTTGAGCAGCCGCAGCCCAAGCCGCGCCTCCAGCGCCCGCATGCGATGGCTCAGCGCCGACTGCGACACCCCCAGTTGCCCTGCGGCGCGGGTGAAGCTGTGCTCGCGCGCCACCGCGACAAAGGCCAGCAGATCGTTGAAGTCGGGAGATGGCATTGATGAATTCCGCTCATAGGCTCATGCCGATTATTCCAGCTTATCAACGCAGCCATCGACGCCTAAAGTCTGGCCTTTGCAACACAACGAGGCGCTCATGTCCCTGACCGTTCGCGGCTACGCCGCTTTCTCCGCCCAGCAGCCGCTGGGACTGTTCCGTTTTGATCGCCGCAATCGGGCTGGGCGGGCTCGGTCACATGGCGCTGAAGCTGTCCAAAGCGCTCGGCGCCGAGGTCACGCTGTTCACCCGCTCGCCCGGCAAGGAGGCCGATGCGCGCCGTCTGGGGGCCGACCACATCGTGCTGTCCAGCGACGCGGCGCAGATGCAGGCCAGCGCCGGAAGTTTCGACCTCATCATCGACACCGTGCCCTATGTGCACGACCTCAACCCCTATGTGCCCACACTGGCGACCGACGGCACGCTGGTGCTGGTAGGCTACCTCGGCCCGCTGGAGCCGATGCTCAACACCGCGCCGCTGGTGCTGGGCCGCAAGGCGGTGGCGGGCTCGCTGATCGGCGGCATTGCAGAAACGCAGGAGATGCTGGATTTCTGCGGCCTGCACGGCATCACCGCAGACATCGAGCCCATTCGCATCCAGGACATCAACACCGCGTTCGCGCGCATGCAGCGCAGCGAGGTGAAGTATCGTTTTGTCATCGACATGGCGTCGCTGAACAACACCGCCTGACCCGCTGAGAGCCACTGACAAGACATCTCAAATCGCAGTTTGGTCGACTCATGAGAAAACGCCGGGCCGCCCCAAGTGTTCTTGTCCGCCTCGCGGCTTGCAAGCCGCTCGGATTCGACTCCGTCCAAGCTGCCGCAGGGCAAGCTTGGAGCCGCGGGCCTCATCCCCCTCGCGGGCCTGACGCGAACGCGGCAGGTCTGGGGGCGCTCTCAGAGGATGTGAATGAATTCGGCGTGGCCGAGCAGCGCGTCCAAACGCCCCCGGTCAAGGCGCAAAGCACAGCCGTGCCCGTCGGCACGGCGCGCATTTGCAACGCAGAGCGGGGGCGTTTGGGAGCGAGGAGCGGACATGGCGAATTTGTTCACACCCTCTCAGTTCAAGAAGCCTCGCCATGCCTAGCCAGTTTGATCTTCAAGAGACCGACTGCCTGCGGAGCGCCGGGCAATGACAGGATTTTCAACCAAGGACAACATCATGAAAACACGCACATTGGGCCGCAGCGGCCTGCAGGTCTCGGCCATCGGACTGGGCTGCATGGGCCTGAGCTACGGCTACGGGCCGGCAACCGAGAAGGGCGACGGCATCCGCCTGATCCGCGCCGCGTTTGAGCGCGGCGTCACCTTTTTCGACAGCGCCGAAGCCTATGGCCCCTTCGTCAATGAAGAACTGCTCGGCGAAGCGGTGGCGCCGTTCCGCGACCAGGTTGTGATTGCCACCAAGTTCGGCTTCGCCGACGGCGTGGTGAGCCAGGGCCTGGACAGCCGCCCGGCGCACATTCGCGCAGTGGCCGAGGCGTCGCTCAAGCGGCTCAAGACCGAGCGCATTGATCTGTTCTACCAGCACCGGGTCGATCCGAACGTGCCCATCGAAGACGTGGCCGGTACCGTGCGCGATCTGATTGCCGAAGGCAAGGTGGGGCATTTCGGCCTGTCCGAAGCCGGGGTGCAAACAATCCGCCGCGCCCACGCGGTGCAGCCGGTGGCGGTGCTGCAGAGCGAATACTCGCTGTGGTGGCGCGAGCCCGAGCAAAGCGTGCTGCCGGTGCTGGAAGAACTGGGCATCGGCTTCGTGCCGTTCAGCCCGCTGGGCAGGGGGTTTCTGACCGGGGCGATCGACGCCCATACCACCTTCGACAAGAGCGATTTCCGCAATGTCGTGCCGCGCTTCAGCGCGGAAAACCGCCAGGCCAATGCGGGGCTGGTGGAGGTGCTGGGCGCGCTCGCCGCGACAAAGGGCGTGAGCCGGGCGC
>JAQTVS010000064.1 GCA_028706735.1 Thiomonas sp. | reverse complement strand
GCACCAGCGCGTCCACCTCGCCTTCTGCGACCATGCGGCGCATCAAGTCCATGGTCTCGGTGGCGACGGCAAAATCGCCGAACCGGGCGGCGAACCGCGCCAGCCGCAAAATGCGCACACCGAGGCCCGGCCCTGGGAATGGATGGCGATACACCATGTCGTGCGGCAGCCCAAGCGCCACGCCGAGCTCGCGCACCTCGTCCTTGAACAGATCGCGCAGGGGTTCCAGCAACTTGAGCCCCAGGGTTTCCGGCAGGCCGCCGACGTTGTGGTGGCTCTTGATGGTGGTGGCCTTTTTGGTCTTAGCGCCGCCGGATTCGATCACGTCGGGGTAGATGGTGCCCTGGGCCAGCCACCTGGCGTTTTTCAGCTTGGCTGCCTCGGCCTGGAACACCTCGACAAACTCGCGTCCGATGATCTTGCGCTTGGCCTCGGGATCGCTGACTCCGGCAAGCGCGCCCATGAAACGGGCGCTGGCGTCGACATGCACCACCTTCGCATGCAGACGCCCGGCGAACATCTCCATGACCGCCCGTCCTTCATTCAGGCGCAGGAGGCCGTGATCGACGAACACGCAGGTGAGTTGATCGCCGATGGCGCGGTGGATGAGTGCAGCCGCCACGCTGGAATCCACCCCGCCGGACAGGCCGAGGATGACTTCCTCGGACCCCGCCTGGACGCGGATGCGCTCCACCGCCTCACCGATGTGATCGTGCATGATCCAGTCCGGCTTGACTGCGCAGATCTGGAGCACAAAGCGCTCCAGCATCTCACGCCCTTTGACGGTATGCGTGACCTCGGGGTGAAACTGCACTGCGTAATAGCCGCGCGTCTCGTCGGCCATCCCGGCGATGGGGCAACTCGGAGTGCTGGCCATGAGTTTGAAGCCTGGCGGCATCGCCGTGACCTTGTCACCGTGGCTCATCCAGACCTTGAGCATGCCGTGGCCTTCCGGCGTGGAAAAGTCTTCAATCCCCTCGAATAGCCGGGTGTGCCCGCGTGCGCGCACTTCGGCATAACCGAACTCGCGGTGCTGGCTGGGCTCGACTTCACCGCCAAGCTGCACAGTCATGGCAAACATGCCGTAGCAGATGCCCAACACCGGAACCCCGGCACTCCACACCGCCTGCGGGGCGCGCAAGTCCTGATCTTCGTAGGTGCTGGCATGGCTGCCAGACAGAATGATGCCCTTGGGCGCGAACTGTCGGATGAAGTCATCGCTCACGTCATTGGGGTGAATCTCGCAATAGACATGCGCTTCGCGCACGCGGCGGGCAATGAGCTGAGTGACCTGGGAGCCAAAGTCGAGGATGAGGATTTTGTCGTGCATGAAAGCAGGCAGTGGAGCGGGATCGGCGGATGGGAGACGCGTCAGTCGACGTGGTAGTTGGGCGCTTCCTGCGTGATCTGCACGTCATGCACATGGCTTTCCCGAATGCCGGCCGCTGTGATTTGCACAAACTCGGCCTGTCCGCGCATCGCCTCGATGCTGGCGCAGCCGCAGTAGCCCATGGAAGAGCGCACGCCGCCGACCAACTGGTAAATGATGGCGACCAGCGGGCCTTTGTGCGGCACGCGGCCTTCGATGCCTTCGGGGACGAATTTTTCATTGCCCGAAGCGGAGGAAGTTTCGGCCCCATCCTGAAAATAGCGATCGGCGGAGCCAGCCTTCATGGCGCCGATCGAGCCCATGCCACGATAGGCTTTATACGCGCGGCCCTGGTACAGAATGGCCTCGCCCGGCGCTTCTTCGGTGCCGGCAAACATGCTGCCCATCATGACTGTGGACGCGCCAGCAGCAATGGCCTTGGCAACATCGCCGGAATAGCGGATGCCGCCGTCTGCGATCAGCGGCACATCCGTGCCCGCCAGCGCTTTGGCCACATTGGCAATAGCGGTAATCTGCGGCACACCGACACCGGCAATGATGCGCGTGGTGCAGATGGAGCCGGGGCCGATGCCCACTTTCACGCCATCCGCGCCCGCATCGACCAAGGCCAACGCCGCAGCACCTGTGGCGATATTGCCGCCAACCACTTCAATCTGCGGAAAGTTGCGTTTCACCCAGCGTACCCGGTCGAGCACGCCCTGGCTGTGGCCATGCGCGGTGTCCACCACAATCACATCGACCCCTGCATTGGCCAGCGCTTCGACACGTTCTTCCGTGCCCTCGCCCACGCCGACAGCAGCGCCAGCGCGCAGCTTGCCTTGCGGATCGCGCGCGGCGTTCGGCCGCTCGGTGGCTTTCTGAATATCCTTCACCGTCATCAGGCCGCGCAGTTCGAACTCGGAATTCACCACCAACACGCGCTCTAGCCGATGCTGATGCATCAAGGCTTTGGCCTGTTCCAGCGGAGCGCCTTCCGGCACAATGATCAACCGCTCGCGCGGGGTCATGATGTCGCGCACCGGCGTGTCGAGCCGGGTTTCAAAGCGCAGGTCACGATTGGTGACAATGCCCACCACTTTGCCGTTTTCGATCACCGGGAAGCCGGAGATGCCATGCTGGCGCGAGAGCTGCATCACGTCGCGCACTTTGACAATGGGCGAGATGGTGATTGGATCACGCAACACCCCGGACTCAAACCGTTTCACCCGCGCCACTTCCGTGGCCTGCGCCTTGGCACTCAGGTTTTTGTGGATGATGCCAATGCCCCCCTCCTGCGCCATGGCGATGGCCAGACGCGACTCTGTCACCGTATCCATTGCGGCGGAAACCAAGGGGATATTGAGGAAAATATTGCGAGTCAGACGAGTCGCAAGGTTGGTGTCTTTGGGCAACACCTGGGAATACGCGGGGACCAACAACACATCGTCGAAAGTCAGCGCTTTTCCTACAAGACGCATAGATGCCTCCGGGCAAAAGGAAATTATAGGGGCCGGGCGCGGGCTGCGGGCTGCAGACCGCAGAAACATGCTGCCGCTAGCGCGAAGACGCTAAGCTTGCGAAATCTTTTGATGCGCCCCAAGAGTCGGCTCGCCGACCCTCCCCCGTGGGGGCAAGGAAACTTGGGGCGGCCCGCGTTTCCTTCAGAGGTCAACCGCCATGCACCCGTTCATGCAATTTACCAAGTCTCGCCCCCATCTCCTGCTAGGAACCATCCTCGCTTTGCCCGCATTTCTGCTGAACGCTCAAACCACCCAGGCCGCGCAGTGGAAATGGGTCGATGCCCAAGGGGTGGTGCACTACAGCGATGTCCCGCCTCCCGCCACGGTGCCTGCGCGCAACATTCTGCAGCGGCCCGCGCAGACTATTGCGCCGTTGCAAGCCACAGCATCAGCAGCATCTTCTTCCGCCGCGCCCGCAAGTACAAAACAACAAAAAGCAACCGACGAACTCGAGAAAAAAATCGCCGAGAAAAAATCGGCCGATCAGGCCGCGCAGGAGCAGGCCAAACTGCAGCAACAGCAGCAGGAGGCGCTGCTGAACCAACAAAACTGCCTGCAGGCGCAAAAGCAGCTTCAGATACTCGATAGCGGACAGCGCATGGTGCAAATCGACGCCCAGGGGCAGCGCAGCATCATGGATGACGCCGAGCGCGCGGCAGAACACGCCCGCATTGCCGGGCTTATCGCGCAGTACTGCCGCTGAGGGCTCAGATTTTCCAGCGCTCGGCCAGCTTGGTAGGCCGGAGTGCGTCATATTCTTCGAACGGCTGATGTATCCACGGGCTCGTGGGCAGCATGTCCACGTAGTACTCGGGCAGATAGGTGGAAATGCCCTTCACCCAGATCACGGCGCTGCGCAGTTCCGTGATTTTTTTGCTGCCTGTGCGCAGATGGTTCTCCACCGAGTTGAGGGTTTCACCAGAGTCCGCCAGATCATCGACCAGCAACACGCGCCCCTCAAGCTCTCCGCGCGGCAGAGTGATGTAGCGTGCAATATCCAGACGGCCCTGCACTGTCCCGGCGCTTTCGCGATAAGAGCTTGTGGACATGATGGCCAGGGGCTTGTTGAAAATGCGCGACAGGATGTCTCCCGGCCGCACGCCACCACGGGCCAGGCAAAGAATCTGATCGAACTCCCAGCCAGAGGCATGCACCTTCAGCGCAAGCTTTTCAATCAAGGCGTGGTATTCGTCCCAGGAAACATAAAGATGCTTTCCGTCCTCGCTGAGCATGGCCGAACCTTTGTGAACGTGTTGGAAATCGAAATCTGCCTGGCGCACGGAAACCGCGCTCAGGCCTGAAACGGGTGCCGCAGCACGATGGTGTGCTCGCGGTCGGGGCCGGTGGAGACCATGTCGATCGGCGCCCCAATCAATTCACCGACGCGCTGCAAATAGCCGCGCGCGGCAGCCGGGAGCTGATCCCAGGTGGTGAGGCCTTTGGTGCTCTGCGTCCAGCCGGGGAAGTCTTCATAGATCGGTTCGCAATGCTCGATTTCGTCGGCGTCGAGCGGCAGCACGTCGCGCCGCGCGCCGTCAAGCAGATAGCCCACGCAGGCGCGTATGGTCGGCAGGCCGTCGAGCACGTCGAGTTTGGTGATGCACAAACCAGAGACGCCGTTGATGATGACCGCGCGCTTGAGCGCTGCCACGTCCAGCCAGCCACAGCGGCGCGCGCGGCCGGTCACCGTGCCGAACTCCTGGCCGATGCTGGAGAGATGATGCCCAACGCTGCCCTGCTCAGTCGTGGGCAGTTCGGTCGGGAAGGGGCCGCTGCCCACCCGGGTGGTGTAGGCCTTGGTGATGCCCAGCACATAGTGCAGCATTCCGGGGCCGACGCCCGAGCCAGCCGACGCAGTGCCGGCCACGCAATTGCTCGACGTCACGAAGGGATAGGTGCCGTGGTCGATGTCGAGCAGGGAGCCTTGCGCGCCTTCGAACAGCAGACGGTCGCCGCGCAGATGCGCCTGGTGAATGCCATATCCGACATCTGCCAGCAGGGGAAGGACCTGCTCGGCAGACCGCAGGAGTGACTCAAGCACCTCCTTGGCGTCAATCGTCTGCGTGTGCAGATAGTTTTTGAGCACAAAGTTGTGCAGATCGAGCACTTCGTCGAGTTTGGTTTGCAGCCGCTGCGGGTGCTTGAGGTCTTGCAGCCGAATCGCGCGGCGCGCCACCTTGTCTTCATAGGCCGGGCCGATGCCCTTGCCCGTCGTGCCGATCTTGCCGCTGCCGTCGTTCTCGCGCCGGACCTCGCGCGCCTTGTCGAGCGCCACATGCGTGGGCAGAACGACCGGGCAGGATTCGCTCAGATGCAGGCGCGAGCGCACGTCCACGCCAGCGGCTTCGAGTCGCTCGATTTCGAGCAGCAGATGCTGCGGATCGACCACAACGCCATTGCCGACATAGCAGGCCACGCCCGGCCGCATCACGCCGGAGGGGATGAGCTGCAGCGCGGTTTTATGGCCGTTGATCACCAGGGTATGGCCGGCATTGTGTCCGCCCTGAAAGCGCACCACGCCCTGAGCGTGATCGGTCAGCCAATCGACGACTTTCCCCTTGCCTTCATCCCCCCATTGGGTGCCCACGACAACAACATGACGTCCAGTATTCACGCGGATGTTCTTTCAGTTTCAGTCAGTCAAAGAATCGGTATGACACGAATCAGGCAAGGTCTTCAACCTGCCAGGCGGCATTGCGCAGCACCAGCCTGCGACGATAGTTCGCACGCGCCAATTCGACTTGGTTCGGTGGCAATTGCACCACGGTTTCACCATGCAGTCGCAAATCAGCGACAGCCAACGACAAACCTGCGGCGTCGGACCATTCCGCCAGAATGGCCGAGCTGGGTTGTATGGCAGCAGAAAATCCGGCCAACTCGCGCAAATCCATGGAAAAGCCGGTCGCCGCGCGCGGCCTGCCGAAACTGGCGCCAACCTCGTCGTAACGCCCGCCACGCGCCACGGCATTGGCATAGCCCGGTGCATAGACGCTGAAAATCACGCCACTGTGATAGCGATAACCGCGCATATCGGCCAGATCGATCTGCACTGCCACGCCTTGCTGCTGGTGGTGCTGCGCCAGAACGGACAAATCGTCCAATGCGCGCTGAATCAGCGCGTGCTGCGGGAGCACGCGTCGCGCATGCTGCAACACGCCCGCATCGCCGTACAGCTCGGGCAGAGCCAGAATGGCGTCGCGCTGCAGTGCACTGCAGCCGCGTGTCAACAGGCGCAGTTCTCCTGCGTCCTTGCTGGCGAGCGCATCCAGGATGGCTTCCATGTCCTGCGGGCCAAGCAGCAGCCCAGACAGGACGCCGCGCACGATACGGTTGTCGGCCAGATCGAGCGCTGCGTGGCTCACCCCGGCAAGACGCAAACAGGCAATGGAGAGTTGCTGCACTTCCAGATCCGCCTCCAGCCCGGCATGCCCGTACAGCTCGGCACCGAATTGCAGGATTTCGCGGCTGGCATGCACGCCTTCTGGATGCGTGCGCACGGCGCTGCCGCAATAGCAGACGCGGGTCACCCCGTCCTGATTCAATAAATGCGCATCGATGCGCGCGGCTTGCGGCGTCATGTCGGCACGCAAGCCCAGCGCACGTCCGGAGAGTTGATCGACCAGTTTGAAGGTCTGCAGATCCAGGTCTTGTCCGGTGCCGGACAGCAGAGAGTCGACAAACTCCAGCAAAGGCGGCATGACCAGGGCATAGCCATACCGCTGCGCGGCATCCAGGCAGGAGCGGCGCAGATGTTCGATGATTGCCGCCTCGCGGGGCAGCACATCGGAAAAATATTCAGGAAGACGCCAGTTGCTCATGGAACGCGCAGAAAAGGCGGCGCGACGATTCGCGCCAACCCATCAGCTTACTTGAGGAAAAGCACCAGGAGAAGGCCGCTGGCCACGGCAATCAAGCCGACAAACCGGAGCTGGCCGTCGGTCAGGGCCAAGAGTTGCTGGAACGTCGCGCGCCATTGGCGGGGAACAAGCAAGGGCATCAGGCCTTCTAGCACCAGAACCAGGCCAACAGCGAGAAGCAAAGAATCCAGCATGTGCAGCCTGTTCCCGGGTTCGCTTCAAGTCAGCGTAGAACCCGGGACATCCTTCATTTGGCCGGTTTTGCCGTACTGCCCCCCGGACTGCGGAAGAACTGGAAGAACTGGCTGCTCGGATCAAGCACCAGCACATCGGACTTGTTGTTGAAACTGGCGCGATACGCCTCCAGGCTTCGGTAGAACTCGGCAAACTGAGGATTCTGGCCAAAGGACTTTGCGTAGATTGACGAGGCTTCGGCATCGCCTTGACCCTTGATCGTCTGCGCTTTGCTATAGGCCTGCGAAATCACGATCTCACGCTGCTTGTCGGCCTCGGCGCGGATTTTTTCGGCCTCGGCGTAACCGGTCGAGCGCAGTTCATTCGCCACGCGCTGACGCTCGGCTTCCATGCGGCGATACACCGATTGCGTGATGGCGGCGACAAAATCGACCCGCGTCAGGCGCATATCGACGATCTGAATCCCCGTTCCCTTGATGTCCTTGGCGATTCCCGTTTGCACGTCCTGCATCACCTGATCGCGCTGCGACGCGAGCACCTGCCGCACCGTGCGCCGGGTGATCTGTTCGTTGAGCGCCGCCTTGACGATCTGCGCAAGACGGTCTCCGGCACGGCGCTGGACGCCGCCATAGCTGCGGATGAACTCGGTCGGGTTGGTGATGCGCCATTTCAGATACCAGTCCACCACCACATTTTTCTTCTCAGCGGTAATGAAACGGTCAGTATCCGGACTTTGCAGAGTGAGGATGCGTTTGTCGAGAAACACCACGTTTTCAAACGGCGCCGGAATCTTGAAATACAGGCCCGGCTCACTGATCACGCGCTTGATCTGCCCCAGGCCGAACACGGCAGCAAACTGCCGCTGATCGACTACGAACAGGCTCGACGACAACACCAGCAGGGCAACAACGATGGCGGCAAGTGCCAGAATGATTTTGTTCATTGCCTGGCCCTCACTGGAAGTTGCGCTCGCGCAGCGTATCGCGCGAGGTTCTGGACGTGGCGGGGGCCGTGCCATCTGCTGCTGCCGCGCTGTCCACCGCAGCGGGCGAGGCGCCCACCGAGGCCGCCGGGAGGGCGGGCACAGTGGTCGGCGCGGCAGGCGCGGTCACCGGTGGCGCCGACGGCTTGCCAGCAGACTGCTGCAACAGCTTGTCAAGCGGCAGATAAAGCAGGTTGTTGTTGCTGCGCGAATCCACCATGACCTTGGATACGCTGGAAAGAATGTCTTGCATGGTTTGGAGATACATCCGCTCGCGGGTGACTTGCGGCGCCTTTTCATATTGCTGCAGGATCTGGTCGAAGCGCGAGGTATCGCCCTGCGCCTGGGCAACCACCTGCGCCTTGTAGGCCTCGGCGTCCTGGGTCAGTCGCGATGCCGTGCCTTGCGCACGCGGGATGACGTTGTTCGCGTAAGCCTCCGCCTCGTTCTTCAGGCGCTCACGGTCTTGACCCGCCTTGATGGCATCGTCAAACGCGGCCTGCACCTGCTCGGGAGGCTGCACATTCTGCAACGTGACCGTGGTGATGATGATGCCGGTCTTGTAGCGGTCGAGGATTTTCTGCGTCAGCGCCTGCACATCGCTGGCCACCTGTTCACGGCCTTCGTACAGCACATAGTCGAGAGTTTTGTTGCCGACCACCTCACGCACCGCCGTTTCAGCGGCTTGCGACACCGCGTCGTCCGGGCTGCGATTGTTGTAGAGATAGTCCACTACGTTGTCGATGCGGTACTGGACAGCAAAGCGCACATCCACAATGTTTTCATCTTCCGTCAACATGGCGGATTCCGGCAGCCCAGTGGCCTTGACTTCCCCGCCACGTCCCACCTCAACCGAGCGCACCTGCGAGACGTTGATGATTTCATCCGCCTCGAACGGGTATGGCAAACGCCAATGGAAACCCGCGTCCGTGGTGTAGGCCAGCTTGCCGAAGCGCGTGACTGCTGCCCGCTGCCCTTCCTGCACGATGAAAAAACCGGAGGACAGCCAGCCAAGCACGCCGATCAGAATCAGGATGATGAAACCGACCCCCATGCCCTTGGCCGAGGGATAAAGATCGGGACGCTGAGGTGGCGTTCCCATGCCACCGCCATTGCCACCGCGCTTTTTGCCGAACAGTCCGTTGAGCTTGCGGTTGAAATCACGCCAAAGCTCATCGAGATCCGGCGGGCCGCCACCGCCAGGACGGCGATTCGGATCCTGATTGTTGTTCTGATTGCTGTTGCCGCCCTCGTCCTTGCCCCAGCGCGGATCGTTGAGGTTGAACAAGCGCGAAAGCGGCCAGACACTGCGCCAGAAACGGGGGCGCGGCGGCGTCTGCTCAGCGGGCGATGCACGCAAAAAACGAGAGGAAGTCATGCGGAAATTTGAGTGGTGTCCGGCAAAGCTGGAGAAACAGACTGGAAACGGGGATCTGCCAGAACGGCATCGAACAAGGCATTTTTGAGGGCTGCAACACCCACCCCCGTCAGGGCGCTGACGGCAAAGCGTGGCATGCTAGCACGCGCTTCGATGTCCCCTGAACCGGTGTGATCATTTGTAACATGGAGGTTCACCGGCAAGAGATCAGATTTGTTGAAGATCAAGAATTGCGGAATATCGTCCGCACCGATCTCATGCAACACGGCGTGCACTTCATCCATCTGCTCGCGCAACATCGGCGCGCTGGCGTCCACCACATGTAACAGCAGGTCGGCCTGCAGCGTGTCTTCCAGGGTGGCTTTGAACGCCTCGATCAAGGTGTGCGGCAGATCGCGAATAAAGCCCACGGTGTCGGACAAGGTGGCATTGACCTGCGGCGCAAGATAGAACTTGCGCGTGGTGGTGTCGAGCGTGGCGAAAAGCTGGTCGGCGGCATAAATCTTCGACTTGGTCAAGGCATTGAACAGCGTGCTTTTGCCTGCGTTGGTATACCCGACCAGGGCCACGCGAAACGCCCCTGTGCGCCCGCGCGCGCGGCGCTGCGTCATGCGCTGGCGCCCCAGCTTGCCCAGGCGGGTACGCAGCAGCTTGATCTTGTCATCAAGCATGCGGCGGTCGAGTTCGATCTGCTTTTCGCCCGGGCCGCCGCGCACGCCAATGCCGCCGGTCTGGCGCTCCAGGTGAGTCCAGCCGCGCACGAGCCGCGTGGCGAGAAACTCCAGGCGCGCGAGTTCGACCTGCATCTTGCCCTCGGCGCTTTGGGCGCGGCGGGCGAAGATTTCGAGGATGAGCCCGGTGCGGTCAATGACAGGCTTGCCCAGCGCTTTTTCCAGGTTGCGCTGCTGGATCGGGCTCAAGGCGTTGTCGAAAATGATGGTGTCAGCCGAGGAAGCGCTGACCAGCTCGCCGAGTTCTTCCAGCTTGCCGGAGCCGATATAAGTGGCGGCGTCGGGCCGCGCCCGGACGCACGACATTTCGCCAGCTAGCGCGTAGCCGGCTGAGGTGCTGAGCTGCTCCAACTCGGCCAACGCATCGCCCGACGAAGGACGACGCTGTTGCACGCTGACCAGAGTGGCGCGCTCAGGACCTTCAGGCTGCGGGGGCTTCTTGCTCACCAATTTGGAATGTGACTGGACGCGCGGGAACGACAGTGGAAATGGCGTGCTTGTAGACCATCTGCGTGACGGTATTGCGCAGCAACACAACGTATTGATCGAACGACTCGATATGGCCCTGCAATTTGATGCCATTGACCAGATAAATGGACACCTGCACATGCTCTTTGCGCAGCAGGTTCAGGAAGGGGTCTTGTAGCAACTGCCCTTTGTTACTCATCTTATTCTCCGTTGGGTGAGGAAGGCTTAAATGGCATTCACGTTCTGGAATGCAAGAGCACGCAAAATAACATAGTGCTGATATAGGCCGCGATTCGAGGATGCTTCAATCATCCCGCGCGTAAGGATTGGTCGAACTTCGGTACTCCACCCGCAAAGGGGTGCCTGTAAGGTCGAATTTTTCACGCAATTGGCCTTCTAGATAGCGCGAGTAGGTGGCCGGAACACGGTCGAGCGCGCTGCCGTGAATCACGATGATGGGCGGGTTGGTGCCTCCCTGGTGGGCGTAGCGCAGCTTGGGACGGATCGGCCCGCTGCGCGGCGGCTGCTGCTGCGCCACGGCTTCAATGATGGCGCGGGTGAGTTTGGGCGTCGACAGCTTGCGGTAAGCGGCGGCGTGCGCTGCGATAACCGATTTCATCAGCCCGTTCAGGCCCGCACCCGTTCGTGC
>JAQTVS010000394.1 GCA_028706735.1 Thiomonas sp. | reverse complement strand
TCTGTGAACAGGTAGCTTCTGCCGTCGCCTTCGTCTTTCCACCATCCCGCCCGATCGCGGACAGGTAAATTGTGGGTCGCTGCGATGTCGTTAAAACGGGCGTCGCCATGACGGGAGACGAACGCGGCGAGCTGCTCCACAATCTGCCTGCGCTCTCCGTTGCCGCTTCCGCGTGCCAATCTCCACAGCGTGAATGCTTCGGCTGCGGCCTGCGTCGCTGCGCCTTCACCCCAGGCCGTCAGCCCGTATTCCGTCGCCAGTTCGCCCGCCATCGCAATCATGGCGAACCGCGCCGCAGCGCGCTTGTCTTGACCCTCTCCGCCATCGGGCGAAAATTCCGGCAGGCTTTTGAACACGTCGAGCGCCGCGCCGAAGTCTTGTGGATCGCGTGTCAGTCGCTCCAGGAACTCCCGCCCTGCATGGCCGTAGTGCTGCGATGCCGCCGTTTTGATCGCATCAGAAAAAGCGCGGCCATCGGACAGACCATGCAGATCATCCCAGGCCCCATGCTGGCGCTGAACAGGCACGTCAAGCAATCGCACAGCCTGCCCGGATTTCGCGCGCTGGCCTGCCTCCATCATGGACGTAGCTAGGGTGCGCTCACCCGTCGAGAGCACGATGGTTCGCCATCTGGTGACGGTGCGCGCCGTTCCCGTGCGGCTGGCCCGTTGTTTGCCGGTGCCGTTGCCCAGCATGTAGGCAATCATGCCCACGTCGCGTGGATCAGCCTCGCTGATTTCGTTGAGCACCAGAAGGTTGTCGTTGAACAGCGCCGCAGCACCCTCCAAGCCGTTTGCCGTGGCCTTCCAGGTGCGCTTGTAACGCTCTGGCCCCCAGACCGAACGCGCCGCCTCTGCCGCCGTGGTCTTGCCCGTTGATGAATCTCCGACAAGGTGAACGCCCCCGCCCTCTGCGCTGCACTTCGCCAGCAGCGGCCCGGTGAACGCCACGGACAAGGCGAGCATCAACATGGGATTGTTCCGCGCAGGTGCCGCCACAGTGTTGATCCACGCCTTGAGTGTGCCGCCGGTTGCGTACTCCGCCGTGCCGCCTTCACCCGACTGGAAAATCACGCTTGCCGCACCGGGGCCGATGGACGCATCCGGCAGGACGAACACCTTACCGGCCCAGCCGACTTCCAGCGCACAAGTGACGCGCTGCTTTGGCGCGGGTTGCTGGAGATACTCGCCAAAGGACTGACGATTACGGGGCGAGATTTCCACGCCCATGCCCAGCAATTCACCGCGCAGATCGTCGCCACTGCCGCGCAGCATGGCCTGCGGCATGGCCCAAGTGCGCCAGTGCCCCAGCGTGGTCTTGATCCGCAGCAAGCGGCCAAAGTTACCGCCGTGGGTGTCTGCGGTCACAGCGTCGATGTGAACGGGGCTGCTCACCCATGTATCCAACATCTGCGGCGGGTTGTCGCCCTTCTGTTTAATGCCGAAGTGCCAGACGCCGGGGCGGAATTTGCGGCCATCGGCTTCTTGCCAGTCGTCGAACACGCGCCAGCAGGGGCGCTGCTCCAGCGCTGGAAACCCGGTGTTTGCAACCTCTGCAACCCCATGATTTTCTGCCGGGGTTGCGCTGGAACCCGCGCCACTGCTCGCTTGCACCCCAGAAACCTCTGCAACCTCGGTTTCGGTTGCAACCTCTGCAACATCTTCGATTTCGAGCAAGTCAGACATGGCCGCCCTCCAGATACAGGGCAAGATCGTTGAAGTCGGTGGCCTCAATCGGAATGCCAGGCGGCCAGACAGGGCGAGCCAGCTTGCCGCCTACAGCGCCAGCGGCAGCGCGTGCCTTCGTCAAGCCGGGGTTGCCGGGCGTCAGGCGGTCGTCGTCGGCAACGACCACGATCTGAGCGCCGGGATACTTGGCGCGAATTGCCAGAGCGACAGGCTCCAAATTTCCCGCGTCCACAGCGGCCAGAACTGCCGCGCCGGGAAACTGTGTCGATGCGGTCATGGCCGTGGCGAAGCCCTCAGCAATAACGATCACGCTAGAAGGCAGCGCACCGTCCACACGAATGAAGTGCGCCTTCTTCGCACCTCCAGACAACATGCGCTTCGTGCCGTCCTCACTGACATATTGCAAGCTGCGGGTGTTGCCGTCAGCGTCCTGAATGCGCAGCACCAGCAGGTCGCCAGCCTGTCGAGCATTGCCGGGTGGAATGCGCTTTTGCTTCAGGTAAGGGTGTTCCGGTTTGGCCGGTGTCGCCTTTGCCCAGAGCACTGCTGCGCGCTCGGCTGCGGTTTGCTGCTCGGCCTCCCGCTGCCGCTGGGCTTCGTCCTTGGCTTGCCGGATCAGCCGGAAATGCTCATCCCTTTCTTGGCGCGTCATGCTGGTGGTGGCGTTGCTGCTCCATGTGCAGGACACGCCGGACTTCCAGCTTCCGGCAACTCCGAACCGTTCGCGAAGGACGAACCATCCATTGAGTGAGCGGGGCTTGTCTGTGGCGACTTGGTAACGGCGCAGGGTGCCATCGGCCACGATGTCGCCAGGGTCAGCAGGTGCGATGCCGTGGGCGTGCATGGCGTCGAGTAGGCCGATAACCGGATTTACAGCCGGGGCCATCGCCATCAGCGCGGCTCGACTTTTGGCAGGGGTAACGACATTGCGGCGGGGGATCATGGCCTCACCCCACAGAGCAACACCACGTCGGCCACGATTAACGCAGCAAGAGCCAAGGGCAGCAGCGCAGGGATGTAGCGTGCGCAGGCGTGCGCAACCCTCGCCAGGCGGCGATTCAATTGCGTTCTCATGGATCACCCCTCGGCGGTGAGCTTTTCGATTGCGGCGAAAACTTCGGCTGCGGGCCAGAAGGAACT
>JAQTVS010000393.1 GCA_028706735.1 Thiomonas sp. | reverse complement strand
GGCCGTCGCGCTTGGGCAGGCCGAGATCGAGCAGCATCAGCTCGTACTCGCCGCCTTGCGCCGCGGTCAGCGCCGAAGCGCCGTCGAGCACCCAGTCCACAGCGTGGGTGGCGTCTCGCAGGGCTTCGCGCGTCGCGGCGCCCAGCATGTGATCGTCTTCAACCAGGAGAATGCGCATGGTTCACTCGGTAGGGGCAGGGGCCGCAGGCAGGGGGAGATTGTCGTCCGCTTCTGCATCGCCGAGCCTGCCGCGTATCAGCTTGAACAGCACGGGCATGACCAGCAGCACCAACGGCATCTGCACCGCCAGTCCGGCGATGATGGCCACCGCCAGCGGCTGTTGCATGGCCGAACCTTGGCCCAGCGCGAGGGCCAGCGGCGCCAGGGTGAGCATGGCCGCCAGCGTGGTCATGGCGATGGGGCGCATGCGGTTCTGCCCGGCGGCCACCAGCGCGGCATCCAGGCCCTGCTCAGGGTGCCCGTGCAGCAAAGACTGCACTTCGCTGAAGTAGAAGATGGCGACTTCGGTGACGATGCCCACGATCATGGTCATGCCCATCATGGCCGAGATGTTCAGCTCAATGCCGGAGGCCCACAGGCCGATGAACACTGCGGGCAGCGCCAACAGCGGCATGGCCAGAATGCTGATCGCCACCTTGAAGCGCTCATACAGAAACAGCAGCAGCAGAAACACCAGCAGCACCGCGGCGCCGAGCACGCTGATCAGGCCTTGAAAGGCGATTTGCTGTTGCTTGTACAGGCCGCCGAGCTGGGCATAGACCCCGGGTGGAAAGTAGCCCGGCGCGTCGATGACCTGCTTGACCGCGGCAATGGTCGAGCCCAGGTCGCGCCCGCTGATGCGCGCCGTGACCGCGGCCATTGTCTTGAAGTTCTCGCGGTTGATTTCCGGCTGGCCGGTGATGACCTGGACAGTGGCGATGCGACCCAGGGTGAACACGTGGCCGTCGGGTGCGCGCAGCGGCAGACGGGCGATGTCGCCGGTGGTCTGGCGCAGCGACGGTGGCGTCCACAACCGCACGCCGACCATTTTCTGGCTGTGCTGGATCTGGGTCACCACGCTGCCGCCGATGAGGGTTTGCAACTGCTGCTGCACCTGCTGCGGGTCCACACCTTCGAGCGCGGCGCGGGTGGGGTCGATGTGAATGTCGAGCGCGTCGCCCGCGGGCTTGATGCCGCTGCGCACATCGACGATGCCGGAAATCTTGCCGATGGCTGCCGCGGTGTGGTGCGCAAGCTGGGCGAGCTGCTGCGGGTTGTCGTCGAAGATCTTGATCTCCACCGGCTGCGGCACGGCGGTGAGATCGCCGATGAGGTCTTCCATCAACTGCGCGAGTTCGATTTTCACGCCCGGCACCTGGGTTTCGATGCGCTGGCGCACCTCCTCCATCACCACGTCGATCGACTTGCGGGGCGGGGGTTTCAACCGGACGAAAAAGTCGCCTTCGTTGGCTTCGGTCACGCCGCCGCCAAGCTGCGCTCCGGTGCGGCGCGACCAGGTTTGCACCTCGGGCGTGGTGCGCAGAATCTGCTCCACCTGCGCCAAGATGCGGTCAGTCTCGGTCAGCGAGGTGCCGGGCGGCGTGCGGTAATCCAGAATGAAACCGCCTTCGTCCATATGCGGCATGAAGCCGCTGCCCACTTGCCCATAGGCCAGCCAGCCCGCCAGCAATAGAGGCGCCAGCCCCAGCGCCGCCAGCCAGGGGCGGCGAAGGCTGGCTCCCAGCACCCGGGCATAGCCGCGCTGTACGGCCGAGAGCCAGCGGCCGTTTTCACGCTGGGCTTCGCGCGCGATGTCCTTGGGCGAGAGCAGCTTGTCGGCCAGCAGCGGCACGGCCAACCAGGCGACGAAAAAGGAGATGACGAGGGCGGCGGCCATGGTCAGCGACAGCGCCTTGAAAAACGCGCCGGTCACGCCGGAGAGGAAGGCCAGCGGCAGGAAGATGACCACGGTGGACGCGCTCGACCCGGCCAGCGGCCGCAGATATTCCATCGCCGCGTACAGGATGCCGCTGTGCCGCGCCTGCGCTTCGCCCCGGTGCCGTGCCTCGCTTAAACGCCGCACGATGTGCTCGCTCATCACAATGGCATCGTCGATTACCAGACCCACCGCAGCCGCCATGCCGCCCAGGGTCATGATGTTGAAACTCATGCCCAGGGCGTAAAGCAGCACCACGGTGGCGGCCAGCACCGAAGGCACGGTGATGACCGCGATCAGGGTGATTTTCAGACTGCGCAAAAATAGCAGCAGCACCCCGGCGGCCAGCAGCACGCCAATCAGAATGGCGTCGCGCACGCTGGCGGCGCTGTCCACCACCAGTGTGCTCTGGTCGTACCAACTGGCCAGGTGTGCGCCCGGCGGAAGCGGGGTTTTTGCGAGCAGTTCACGCACATGGCGGGCGATCTGCACGGTGTTGCCGCCCGGTTGCTGGTAGATGTTGAGCAGCACCGCGTCATGACCGTCGGCAGTGACCCGGATCCACTGCGGCACGGTGCTGCGGCTGATGCGCGCCACGTCGCGCAGCCGCACCACACCCTCTGGCCCGGCCCGCAGCACGATGTCACCGATCTGCGCGGCGTCATGCAGGCGCGAGTCGGCCAGGGCGAGCAGCAGCTTGTAGCGGTCTTGCAGATGGCCCACGGCCTGCACGCCGTTGGCAGCTCTGACCGCGTTGCTCACATCCTGCAGCGCCAGACCTAGCGCCTGCAGTTTCAGCGGATCGAGGGTGACGTGATATTCCTCCTGCGCGCCGCCCTGAATCTGCACCCGCGCCACCCCGCCGATGCTGGAAAGAAGTGGCCGCAACTGAAATTCGGCCAGGTCGT
>JAQTVS010000063.1:9762-11262 GCA_028706735.1 Thiomonas sp. | reverse complement strand
CGAAGCTATGGGCGCGAAACGCGGGGGCAAAGACGCCCCAAACCGCCCGCCAGCAACCTTGTAGGGGCGTAGCCCTGCCTAATGGACAGTCTGGAGTCAAATCCCCTGCCTACAATGCGCCGCATCATGACGACCCGCCCCCCCTTCATCCTCCAGTGGCAAGAGGCCACCGAGCGCAACAACTCGGCGCTGTGCGTCGGCCTCGATCCGGAGCCCTCGCGCTTTCCCGCGCCGTGGACCAACGACCCGCTGCGGCTGTTCGACTTCTGCGCCGCCATCGTCGATGCCACGGCCGATCTGGCCTGCGCCTACAAGCCGCAGATCGCCTACTTCGCCGCACTGGGCGCGGAAAGCCAGCTCGAACAACTCATCGCCCACATCCGCAAGGCCGCGCCGGGCGTGCCCGTCATCCTCGACGCCAAACGCGGCGACATCGGCACCACCGCGGAGCAATATGCCCGCGAGGCCTTCGTGCGCTTCAACGCCGATGCGCTGACCCTCTCCCCCTACATGGGCTTTGATTCGGTCGAGCCCTACCTGCGCTTCCCCGAGCGCGGGCTGTTCGTGCTGTGCCGCACCTCCAACCCCGGTGGCGCCGATCTGCAGACCCTGCCCATCGCCGACGCAAGCGCTGGCGCCTCGGCCCACCTCGGCCATGAGTTGCTGTTCGAGCGCGTGGCGCGGCTGGCCGCGCTGGACTGGAACCGCCACGGGCAGAACGGACTGGTGGCCGGCGCCACCAACCCGGCCGACATCGAACGCATCCGCGCCGTCGCTCCCGAGGCGCCGCTGCTCATCCCCGGCATCGGCGCGCAGGGCGGCGATCTCGCCGCCACCGTGCGCGCGGCGCGCGGCAACTTTCTCATCAACGCCTCGCGCAGCGTGCTCTACGCCAGCAACGGGCGCGATTTTGTCGATGCCGCACGGCGCGAAGCCCGCCGCCTGCGCGACGCCATCAACCAGGAAGCGCACGCCGCCTCCACCGCCCCGAACGCCCCATGAGCAACAGCAGCGCATCCCCTACCGGCCTCACCCACTTCGACGCCGCCGGCCAGGCGCATATGGTCGATGTCGGCGCCAAGGATGAAACGCATCGGGTTGCGGTGGCCACCGGCTGCATTCGCATGCAGCCCGCCACCTTCGCCCTGGTGCAGGGCGGCAGCGCCAAGAAAGGCGACGTCATCGGCATCGCCCGCACCGCCGCCATCATGGCGAGCAAGCGCACCGCCGACCTCATTCCCCTGTGCCATCCCATCGCCCTCAACCGCGTGGCGGTGGACTTCGTACTGAAAGAGCAGGACGGCAGCATCCACTGCACCGTCACCGCCGAAACCCGCGGCCGCACCGGCGTGGAAATGGAAGCGCTCACCGCGGTGCAGATCGGCCTGCTCACCATCTATGACATGTGCAAGGCGGTGGACCGCGGCATGACCATCGACGGCGTGCGCCTGCTCGAAAAGCACGGCGGCAAATCGGGCGACTGGGTCGCCTCGGCCTGAG
>JAQTVS010000063.1:0-9662 GCA_028706735.1 Thiomonas sp. | reverse complement strand
GTGCAGATCGGCCTGCTCACCATCTATGACATGTGCAAGGCGGTGGACCGCGGCATGACCATCGACGGCGTGCGCCTGCTCGAAAAGCACGGCGGCAAATCGGGCGACTGGGTCGCCTCGGCCTGAGCGCCCGGCCAAGGCCGAGGCGCGCCTGAACCGCCCCGCGCGCAGGGACATGCCGCTGTTCCTACAATCGGGCGCATGAATATGATGACCGAACCCGCGCTGTTGCGCCTCGACGAGGCGCGCCGCGTCTTGCTCGACCCCTATCAGATCGACGAAACAGCCCTGCAGCGTGCGCTGGGCAAGGTGTTCGAGCACCGGCTCGACTACGCCGACATCTACCTGCAATACACCCGCTCCGAGGGCTGGAGCCTGGAAGAAGGCATGGTGAAATCGGGCAGCTTCGACATCGAGCAGGGCTTCGGCATCCGCGCGGTGCAGGGCGAGAAAACCGCCTTCGCCTATTCCGACGATATTTCCGAGCTGGCCCTGCTCGAAGCCGCCGACACGGTGCGCAGCATTGCCCGTGCAGGCAATGGCGGCGCCAAAGTGCCCAGCGACACCCGCCGCAGCGCGGCGCGCGTGCTTTACGGTGCGGCCGACCCGCTGGGCGCGCTCGATTCCAACGCCAAGGTGGCGCTGCTGCAAAAGGTGGACCGGCTGGCGCGCACCAAAGACCCGCGCGTGGTGCAGGTCATGGCCAGCCTGGGTGGCGAACACGATGTGATGCTGGTGCTGCGCTCCGACGGCCTGCTCGCCGCCGACGTGCGCCCGCTGGTGCGCCTGAGCGTGAACGTGATCGTCGAGCAGAACGGGCGGCGCGAGTCGGGCTCGTCCGGCGGCGGCGGGCGCTATAGCCTGGGCTACTTCGACGATGCGCTCATCGCGCAGTATGTCGATGAGGCGGTGAACACCGCGCTGGTCAACCTCGAATCGCGCCCAGCACCTGCGGGCGAGATGAGCGTGGTGCTTGGCCCCGGCTGGCCCGGCGTGCTATTGCATGAAGCGGTGGGCCACGGTCTGGAAGGCGACTTCAACCGCAAGGGATCGAGCGCGTTTGCTGGCCGCATGGGCCAGCGCGTCGCCGCCAAGGGCGTGACCGTGCTTGACGACGGCACCCTGCCCGACCGGCGTGGTTCGCTCAATGTGGACGACGAAGGCAACCCGACGCAGCGCAATGTGCTGATCGAGGACGGCATTTTGGTGGGCTATATGCAGGACATGCTCAACGCCCGGCTGATGGGCCGCGCGCCCACGGGCAATGGCCGCCGCGAAAGCTACGCGCATGTGCCCATGCCGCGCATGACCAACACCTACATGCTGGCGGGCGACCGCGATCCGGCAGAAATCCTCGCCAGCATCGACCGCGGCCTGTACGCGGTGAACTTCGGCGGCGGCCAGGTGGACATCACCAGCGGCAAGTTCGTGTTCTCCGCGAGCGAAGCCTGGTGGGTGGAAAAAGGCAAACCGCTCTATCCGGTGAAAGGCGCCACGCTGATTGGCAATGGTCCCGACGCGCTCACCCGCGTCAGCATGATCGGCAACGACCTGCGCCTGGACAGCGGCGTGGGCACCTGCGGCAAGGAAGGCCAGAGTGTGCCCGTCGGCGTGGGCCAGCCAACCCTGCGCATCGACGGCGTGACCGTGGGCGGCACGGGCTGAGCACTGACCGATCACGCCTCGGCCACAACATCCGGATCGCAGCCATGCGTTCCGGATGTTTCATTTTTTACCTCCGGTGACATCGGTGAAATGTGGTTTACGGTGCATGATGAAACCGGGCGCTCTGGGTACAGTGCGCGCAGGCTGAATCTTGGTTCTGCCCGCCCTCCAATCCTCCTGAAAATAGGACATCCCCATGAAAACCACCTCCCTGCTCGCCGCCGCCCTGACCTGCACCGCGCTCGCCTTCCCCGCCATCGCCTCGGCCAGCCTGCTGAAAAACCACGAAGCAAAAGTGCAGTGCGAAAAGCAGGCCAAGGAACAAAGTCTGAAAGGCAAGGACCGCAAGGATTTCATCAAATCCTGCGAGAGCAAGGCCGATGCTGCCGCTCCCGCTGCGGCGCCTGCCGCCAAGGAATCCAAGAAAGAAGAAGCCAAACACGCAGCCGCCACCGGCTCCAGCATGGCTGCGGCTGCCGGTGGCGGCGCGGGCAAGGTGTGGGTGAATGCCTCGACCAAGGTCTATCACTGCCCGGGCGACAAGTATTACGGCAAGACCAAGCACGGCGCGTACATGGCGGAATCGGCCGCGAAGGCCGCTGGCGACCACCCGGCGCATGGCAAGACCTGCAACTGATGCGCTATTGATGCGCCGCCCTCGATCTCCAAAGGAAACGCAGGGCCGTCCCAAGTGTCCTTGACCCCCGCTGGGGCGCTCAGGAAGCGCTAAGTGACCTGCCTTAGGGTGTGGAGATTCTGACTTCCGGCCGCGACGTTTGTTGCGGCCTTTCCCGCCATGTCCACCCTTGCTTTGCCCACGGCACGCTATCACCCCATCTCCCGGCTGCTGCATTGGTCGGTCGTCGCGCTCATTCTGATGGAATACCCGCTGGCCTGGCTGATGACCGATCACCGCGGCGCGCCAGAAGCGGCGTTGTCGGCCTGGCATATCGGCGTCGGGACGGCGGTGCTGAGTCTCATCGTGCTGCGCTTGGCGTGGCGGCTAGTCAAAACCCCGCCACCCCACCCGCCCATGCCCGCATGGCAGGCGCGCTCTGCGCAGGCCACGCATGGGCTGCTCTACGCCGGGTTTCTCGGCCTTCCCCTGCTTGGCTGGCTTGCCGCCTCGGCGCGAGACTGGCCCGTGCACTGGCTCGGCCTGCTTGCGCTGCCCGCCCTGTTTCCGGCCAACGCCAGTTGGGCGGAACTGCTGGGCGAACTCCATCAGGTGCTCGCCCTGGGGCTGCTCGGATTGATTGGGCTGCATGTCGCCGCGGCGCTTTACCACGCACTTGTTCTGCGTGACGGCAGTTTGCGGCGGATGTGGTGACGCGCAGTCAGCGCACTTTCAGGCTGGCCAGTTCCGGCTTGCGATCGGGCGGCGCCGCCTTGAGGTTTTTCAGCGCCTCCAGCACCAGGCGCGCGACGATCAGATTGCGCACCGGCTTGCGGTCCGCCGGCACCACATACCAGGGCGCTTGCGCAGTGGACGTGGCTTCGAGCGCCTGGCTGTAGGCGGACTGATAGGCGCTCCAATAGGTGCGCTCCTGTAGATCGGACGGGTCGAATTTCCAGTTTTTCAGCGGGTTGTCGATGCGCTCCTGCAGGCGCTCGCGTTGTTCGTCAAAGCTCAGGTGCAGAAAACATTTGACGATGGCCGTGCCCGATTCTGCGAGCATCTGCTCGAAATCGGCGATCTGCCGCAGGTAGCGCTTCATCTCGCCGTTCTTGATCTCGCCATGCACGCGGCGGATGACCGGCTCCTCATAGTGGCTGCGGTTGAACACGCCAATGCAGCCCAGCGGCGGCACTTGCGCATGCACCCGCCAGAGGTAGTCATGGCGCCGCTCCTGCGGCGTGGGCACGCTGAACGAGGCAGCGCGAATGCCCAGCGGGTTCACTCCGGTGAACACCGCCTTGGTGGTGCTGTCCTTGCCCGCCGAATCCATGCCCTGCAACACGACCAGCAGAGCCTGCTCGCGGCGGGTGAACAGCAGGTCCTGGATGTCGCCGATCTGCTCGCGCAGGGCGGCGAGTTCTGCTTCCAGAGCGTCCTTGGGTGGGTCGCCGGGAAGGTCGAGCTGGGTCGGCAGGTCTTTCAGGTCGAGCGCCTTGCCGGGTTCCACCAGCAAGCTGCGCACATCGCTCAGTGAAGCCATCGATCCGCCCTCAACGCCGCACGCCTTTTGCCAGCAACGCCAAATTTTTACTGGCGCGCTCCTCGCCCTGCGCTGCCGCCCGCGTCCACCAGAGCCGCGCCTTTTCAACGTCCTGCTGCTTGCCAAGCCCGCGGTAATACAGCACGCCCAGGCTGAACTGCGCCTGCGCATCACCGAGTTCCGCGGCACGCTGATACCAACCGGCCGCTTGGGTGTAGTTCAGACTTCCCCCGCGCCCCAGCGCCAGCAAGGTGGCCAAGTCGCGTTGCGCCGCCGGCAGATCCATTTCTGCCGCCTTGCGCAGCCAGGCAATGGCCTGCGCGTCGTCCTGCTCGACGCCCTGCCCGGTCACAAACAGATGGCCGTAGCGGTAGCAGGCCTCGCGGTAGCCCTGGTGCGCGGCCAAGGAGAACATGGCCGCTGCCCGTTCCAGAACGACCGGCGTCCCGCGGCCGTGCAAAAGGAAAATGCCCAGATTGCATTGCCCGCTGGGGTCGCCCGCTTCTGCTGCGCGCTGGTACCATGCCAGCGCCTGGACATCGCTGCGCGGCACGCCGCGACCTTGCTCGTGCAGAAAACCCAGACCGTTCATCGCGCGCGCCAGGCCGTCCTGCGCGGCCTGCTGCCATAAGGCGAGGGCCTGCATGTCGTCCTGCTCCAAGCCTTGCCCGTGGATGCAAAGCCAGCCGAGGTTGTATTTCGCCCCGGCAGATCCTTGATCCGCGGCCTTGCGATACCAGTGCGCCGCATGCACATAGTCCTTGCGGTCGTGATAGTGCGCGCCCAGCCATTCCTGCGCGGCGGCGTCGCCCGCATGCGCCAGCGCTTCGAGCGGATGCTGGGTCTCGTCGAAATCGAGCGGCGGCGGTTCGGTCCGGGCGCCAATTTCAAGGTGGGGAGGATGTGTCATGCGCATCTGTGCAACGGGCTTCGGCAAGCGCGCAGCATACCCCCGCCTCGCGCCCGTTCAAAACAATCAAACGGTATGCTTTGCGATTGCATTGCATCTTGTTTCAACTCTCTTTGGAGACCGTTCCATGCGCCGCCTGCTATCCCTCTTGCTGCTTTCCGTCTCGTTGCTGAGTCTGAGCGGCTGTGGCTACAACGCCCTGCAGTCGTCCGATGAGCAGATCAAGGCGAGCTGGGCCGAAGTGCTCAACCAGTATCAGCGGCGGGCCGATCTGGTGCCCAATCTGGTAAACGTGGTCAAGGGCTATGCCGCGCATGAAAAGGATGTGTTCGTGCAGGTGACGGAGGCGCGCGCCAAGGTCGGGCAGATCCAGGCCACGCCCGAGCTCATCAACGACCCGGCCGCATTCGCCAAATTTCAGGAAGCCCAGGCGCAGATGACCAGCGCGCTGTCGCGCCTGATCGCCGTCTCCGAGAACTACCCGCAGCTCAAGGCCGACGGCGTGTTCCGCGATCTGCAGGCGCAGCTCGAAGGCACGGAGAACCGCATTACCGTGGCGCGCATGCGCTATATCGAGGCGGTGCAGAGCTATAACAACCTGGTGCGGCAGTTCCCAAGCAATCTCACCGCCATGGTCATCGGCATGAAGGTCAAGCCGAACTTCACGGTGGAGAACGAAAAGGCCATCTCGGTGGCGCCCAAGGTGGACTTCGGCGGCACGACGCCCGCGCCCGCCGCATCGAAGTAAGGTCGCATGACGCTGTTGCGCAGAATTTGGACGCGCTGGCTGGCCGCGCTGCTGTTGTGCGGGTTGAGTGCAGCTGCCCAGGCCGCGCTGGCGCCAGTGCCCGCGCTCACGGCGCCGGTCACCGACCTCACCGGCACCCTCACCCCCGACCAGACCGCCACGCTCGATCAGGAGCTGCGCGCCTTTGCGGCGCAAAAGGGCAGCCAGATCGCCGTGTTGATGGTGCCGAGCACCGCGCCCGAAGCCATCGAGCAATACAGCATCCGCGTCACAGACGCCTGGAAGCTCGGACGCAAGGGGCAGGATGACGGCGTGCTGCTGCTGGTGGCCAAGGACGACCGCGCGATGCGCATCGAAGTGGGCTACGGACTGGAAGGGGCCATTCCCGACGCCATTGCCAAACGCCTCATCGCCGAGGTGGTGACCCCGCGGTTCAAGCAGGGCGACTATTTCGGCGGACTGCAGGCCGGGGTGCGGCAGATCATGAAGCTGATCGACGGCGAGCAGTTGCCGCCGCCCAAGGCCGCGGCGTCTGCTGCGGGCGGCGTCAACTCGACGGAAACCGCGTTTTTCCTGCTGATCGCTGCGGTTTTTGCCGGCTCCGCGCTGCGCGCCGTGTTGGGCCGCACAGTCGGCTCCGGTCTGGCGGGTCTGATTGCGGGCGGCATCGGCTGGTTGCTGATTGGTTCGGCCCTGCTCGGCCTGGGACTGGCAGTGGCAGCCTTCTTCGCCGTGTTCAGCGGCGTGCGTTTGGGCGGCGGGCCGGGTGGATTCGGTGGCGGCGGCTTTGGAGGCGGGTTTGGCGGCGGCTCCGGTTCCGGCGGCTTCAGCGGCGGTGGTGGCGGGTTTGGCGGAGGCGGCGCTTCGGGCCGGTGGTGACATGCAACTCAAACGCCTGATCCGGCACCTCAGCTTTGCGCCCTGGCGGGTGCGCCAGGCCTTTCCCCATGCCACGCTGCAAGCCATCACCCAAGCCATTCGCGCCGCCGAACAGCAACATGGCGGCGAAATCCGCTTTGCCGTGGAAGGCGCGCTCGATCTGCCCGAACTCTGGCGCGGCCTGACGCCGCGAGCCCGCGCCATCGAGGTGTTCTCGCATCTGCACGTCTGGGACACGGAGCACAACGACGGCGTGCTGATCTACCTGCTGCTGGCCGAACGCGATGTGGAAATCGTTGCCGATCGCGGTATTCACCAGCATGTGGACGCCGCTGCCTGGGAGCAGGTGTGCCGCAGCATGGAAGCCCTGTTGCGCCAGGGGCAGTACCAAGCTGCCGCGCTGCAGGGCGTGGCCGGGGTCAGCGCCCTTCTCGCCCGCCACGCTCCGCTGAAAGCCGGGGAGAAACGCAACGAGCTGCCCGACTGGCCGGTGGTGCTGCGTCTTTGAGTCAAGCGCTCCTGAGAAAACGCAGGGCCGCCCCAAGTTTTCTCAACCCCCTCGGGGGGCCTGACGCGAACGCGGCAGGTCTGGGGGCGCTCACCAGAAACGCCGGGCCGCCCCAAGTTTTCTGGTCTACCTCGCAGCTTGCAAACTGCTCGGATTCGGCTCCGTCCAAGCTGCCGCAGGGCAGCTTGGAGCCGCGGGCCTCATCCCCCTCGGGGGGCTGAGGCGGACGCGGCAGGTCTGGGGGCGCTCTCAGGGAAACAGCCCCTTGAACAAGCCGGGGACGACTTTTTGCAAGGGCTGCTCCTGCGCAGGAGCCAGTTGCTTTTGCAAGGCATCCTGCAAGGTGTTTTTCAGCGTCTGGCGCAGCAGATTGCCGCCAGCCTGCGACCACAGCACGGTGTAGGAAGGCTGGGCAAAACTGCCGCTGATGCGCACCGGCACGGTGACGCCGCGCAGGGCCGCGAGTTCCGCGCCGCCCCGCCCTTGCAGCGTGCCGGCCGCGCTGGGCAACAGCAGGTAATCCAGACGTTGCTTGGGCAGGTCGAACCAGCCTTCGCCGCCGACCCGCAGCAAGGGGCTTTGCACCAACAGGTCACTGTTCTTCGCCACACCGTTCTGCAGATTGAAGGTCGCGCTCAGAGCGGTGAAGTCGGTCTGCTCGCCCGGCGTGGCGGCGAACTGGCCGTCCTTGCGTGCAGCCAGCAAGGTGCGGGCGTTGCGCAGCATTTGCGCCAGGTTGAAACCCTTGACCGCACCGTTCTTCACGTCCAGCCGCGCCTTGCCCGAGACGCTGGCGAGCAAGGCCTGCAGCGTCTTGCCCTGCGCGTTCAGGTTCAGCGTCCAGCTGGCCTTGCCGAGCAAAAAATTCTTGCCTGTGAACGCCTGCAAAATGGGCTGCACGCTGACATCGCGCGCGTTCTGCTGCAGGGTGTAGCGGCGGCTTGCCAGATCGACATGCAAGGTGGCGCCGACCGTGCCGCCGAACCCCTGCGCGCTGAAGGGCTGCAGCGTCAGGGTCTTGCGGTCGCTGCCGAGCGTGCCCTGCACCGCACTCCACTGCATGCCCTTGAACAACAGGCTGCCGATCTTGAACTGCGCGTTCAGCGCGACAGCCTGGAAAGCCGAGAGATCGATGGGCGTTTCGGCAGACGCAGTGGCCGGTGGCTTGGCCGGCGTGGAAGGCAGCCAGTCGTCGAGACGGATGTGGTCTGCGTTCAGATCGAGCTTCAGGGCGCCGGGCTGCGTCCAACTGCCCACCGCCTTGACCGCGCTCCCGGCCATCAGTCCCTGCAACTGGAACTGCGCTGCCGGGGGCGCAGCACCCACGGCGGCCGCATAGTGCGCATTGCCCTGCAGCGCCAGGGTGTGGGGCTTGGCCGCGTCGCCCGCAACCATCTGCCCGGACAGCTTGAGCGCCAACAGGTCGTAGCGCGACTGAGCCAGGTCGAGTTGCAGCGGCGAGGCCAGGGTGAGCTGCAGCGCACCGGCCTGGCCCGACGCGCCGCGCTGCACATCGACCTGCGCAACGGGAATGCGCAGCGCGCTCCATGTGCCTGCAGCCTGCTGGGTGCTGACATCCACCTGCAGCGGCTGCGGCGCGGCCAGATGCAGCGCGGCGTGAAAGGCGCCGAGCTGCAGTGCGTCGCCCTTGAGGCTGAGCGCAGGCAGGCTGGCCTGCGCGGTCAGCGTCTCGCCGCTGGCGGTGCGCGCTGTGGTGTTGAGGCGCCATTGCTGCGCATTCAACTCCAGCGCCGGGCTGGTGACCAGGCTCAGTTTGGCCGCGTTGACCTGGGTTTGCATGGATTTCAGGCCAAGCGCGTCGCCCTGCACGGACAGGGCCAGATCGGACAGCGCCAGGCTGTGTTGCGCGGTATCGGACTGCAACTTGCCGCGCAGTTCGATGCGGGTGGCCAGCGCAGGCTGGACAAAACGCGCCGTGGCGCCCAGATGGAAGCCCCCCGCACTGCCGCCGTCCAGCCCGGCGAGCTCCAGATCCAGCCCCGCAAACGCGCCGTGAACCTGCGCCTTGTCGTCGTCGTAAGTGATGACACCCTGCTCGACCTGCAGGCGATGCACCGACAGGCCGAGCGGGCTTTGCGCCTGCCCGGCATCGGGCTTGCTGTCCGGCAGCAGGTCGGCAAAATTGAACTGCCCCCTGGCGTTGCGGGCGACGTGAACCTGCGGCTTGATCATCACCACCCGGTCGACCACCAGCTTGCGCCGCAACAGGGCGAACAGGTCGAGGTGCAGCCGCAGATCGTCGGCGCGGGCAAACACCGCAGACGAGTCGCGCTCACTCAGGGTGAACGGCCCGGTGCGCAGGGTGAGCGGCGGGAACAGCTTGAGTTCGATCGTGCCCGGCAGGGTGAGGGTGCGGTGTTCGCGCTCCTGCACCACCTGAATGAGCATGGCCTTGTACTGATTGGGATCGAAGGTCAGCAGCAGAATGCTCAAGCCGCCCACCAGCAGGATGACCGCCGCCAGCAACGCGGCCATCAGCCCCTTGGCCAAGCGCACAGGCCAGCGCTTGCGCGGCACATCGGGAGCAGGCTGCGGCGCAGTGACCTCAGTCATTGTCGGGACTTGCGCCACAGGGACGATCGGCCGGGGGCACAATGCGGGGCTTGTTGGTCAACATGGCGCCGATTCTAGGAGCCTGTCGGGCCTTGGTCGTCGAAAGCGTTCTCGGAGAGCGGCGTAGCCAAAATGGGGCCCAGCGAGGACAGTTTTTGCCGGATTTGCAGACCCATAGCCCCGCTATGGGACAAAAAGACGGTGAAAACGAGCTTGCGA
>JAQTVS010000392.1 GCA_028706735.1 Thiomonas sp. | reverse complement strand
ACGATTCACCGGTCATGCCCTATGTCCCGCTGCCTCGCCAACCCGCCCACTTCCCGCATGAAGCCGGCATAGCGCTCGCCCAGCGCCTTGCGGGTGTGCGCGTTCGCTGCGGCGACATCCCCGCTCATTTTCTCGATGCGCGCCATGCCGTGCATCCAGTCTTGCACGGCGCGGCTGCGCGCTGCGTCGGTCTGGGCCTGCTGCCACGCCGTCAGCGCCGCATCGACTGCCCGCATTTCGGGCAGCGCAGCGGTGTCCTGCGGTTTCAAGGACTTGGCCGCATCGGGGGCCGACTTCTCCACAGACGTTGGGGACAACTGGGGCGGGCGCTGCCTGCGCTGCTGTTCGTCCTGCACGATGGCCTGCAAGTCGGCGTCCACGACTTCGATGCCCAGCCGCACCGCCTGCCGTGCCGCCCGTTCCCTGAACTCGGCGCTGCCGGTAATGTCCACCTTGCCGCCATACTTCTGCGCCGCCATGCGCAGGGCGGCTTCCAGACTGTCCGCGCCCTTGTCATGCATGACGATGCGCGGGCCGGTGTCGGTGAACTTGTCCTGCCCCTGCGTATCTCGGTACAGCACGAGCTGCCGCTTGGGGTCGATCTGCGCTTCCAGACCGGCCAGGGTGAGCTTGCGCAGCGGGTCGAGTTCTTCGCCCTCGATGCCATCGATCTGCTGATTTCTCTTGCGCTGTTCGCGGTAACGGATGCCGCGCAATGTGGCCTGCGCCGCCTCATCGCCCTGCGCCGCTTCGCGTTCCACCCACTTGCGCCAGACTTCCTGTTTGGGCAGCTTGGCCGAGAGCGCCTTGCGCTCTGCCGCCTGACGCTTCTGCAAGGCTTCGCGCGCCTGTGCGGCCTTGAGCGCCCACAAAGACTGTCCTACCGCCTGAAGCTGTCCCCCTTGCCGCGCTTCTGCCGTCAACGCCTTGCGCTCCTCGCGCAACTGGACGGTCAGCGCCACCCGCTCGGCCCGATGCTGCTGCACCAGTGCGGCCCTGTGCTTCGGCCTGTCCTGCCGCGCCGTGTCCTGCTCGGCCTTGAACCGCGCCGCCAGCACCTTGCGCGCCGCCGCCCGCTCCATCCGCCGCGCCATCCGCTCGTCGACCCCCAGCCCGCGCATAGGCGCTTCCTCCTGCGCCCATGCCCGCCCCCCGTCGAGCGACTTCTGATAACTCACCGAGGCCGCAGGCAGTTTGTCCGGTGGGGGTTGCCAAGGGCCAAGGCGCTTTTCCAGTTCGGCCTTGCTCGCCCAGCGGCCCAGCTGGGACGCCTTGGCCGCCAGGGTGCGCCCATCATCGAGCCGGGTGGTCACCACCATCCCCGAACCCTTCGGCTCGATGCGCAACCCGTACCGTGCCGCCTGCTGATGCAGCCGCTCCCATGTCGCCCCCGGCGTATCGAGCGCGGCCTTGATCGCCTTGGCAGGCCCGCCCGCCGCCCATGCCTGAAACGAAGCCCCCGCCTCACGGTGCGCCGCATCCGCCGCGCCCGGTGAAGTCTGCGGCCCTGCTGCCAGCAAGCCCCGCTCCCGCCGCTCGGCGCGGCTCATGCGTACCACCTGCGGCCCCTGCTCGGTGTCGAGCGTGACATACGGCCCGGGGCTGGGCCGCCACCCCTGCGCAATCTCGATCTCCCGCATGGCCTGGTCCAGTATCAGCCAGTCCAGCCGAGGCACCTTGGCGGTAGAGCCGTCGGGATGCACCCGGTTGACGATCAAATGCACATGATCGTGCTCGGTATCGCGGTGCAGCGCCCACAGCGCCTCATGACCTTCGAAGCCGAGCGCGCCCAGCACCTGCGCGCACGCCGTGTCGATCTGCTTCGCCGTGGGGTGTTCGCCTTCCTGCCAGGCCAGGGTGACGTGATGGACGGGCGAGCTTCCCGTCTTGCGCCGCGCGGCCGCCGCCGTGGCGTCGAGAATAGCGATAGCAGTCTGTTTATCCTCGGCGGTGTCCAGCGGACAGGCAAAGCCCAGCGTGCCCATCTCCGGGCGGGGTTCAGCGGCCTGATTAGGACGGTCGCGGGCGATATAGCGCACGGCCTCGCCGAATCCGCGCGCGGGCGCTTTACGCGCAATGACTTTGGCAAGCATGCGCGGCCTCGGCAATCTGCTGCACCGCCTCGCGCCACAGCGCCAGGGCCTGTTCCGTGGAGCGATGGTCGAGCGCGCCGCGTGCGGCCAGATGCTTGAGCAGTCCGCCCTGACGCCGCAACTCCGCCTGCAGGGATTGCAGCCGCATCACGCGTCCATCGCCACCCAGCGCCAGGGTGCGCAGGTAGCTGCTGGTGGACAGCATCGCCGCCTCGGCGGCATGGCGGATCAGGGCCGCCTCGGCGGGAGTGGCGCGCAGCGCCAGATGCACGGTGCGTTCACGCATGGGGGTTCCCTCAAGATTCGCCGATGAACTTGCGCCGTTCATCGGGCGGCGTCTCGAGGTTCTTGCGCAGGAGGTAATCCGCCTCGGATTCCTCCGGCAGGCGATCCGAGCCGTCCGCCCAGGGCGGCAGTTCCAGACCGGGCACGCCCGACGGGGCCTGCGAAAGGGCCAGCGAGGAAACGGATGAGGCGGACTGTCTCACGGCGGGAGGCCGGGCTGCTGGCGGGGTCTTGGCCTCGGGCGTCGAACGCGGCGACGAGGCCGCAGCCGACAAACCGGCCCGGCGCACGGCGTCCAGTAGCGCGGCAGGACGCACGCCCAGGCGGGGTGCGATCAGGCGCGCATAGCGCGCCAGCGGCACGCCGCTGCGCTGCAGGGCCTGGAGGTCGGCCAGGCGCTCGCTCACGAAGGCCTCGCACACCGTGCGCGCGGCGGCTTTGCCGCTGAGCTGGCGCGAGAGCTTCGCGGCCGCA
>JAQTVS010000391.1 GCA_028706735.1 Thiomonas sp. | reverse complement strand
GGGGGAGCAACCGCATGGGGGGGGGTCGGCGGGGTATGTGTTGACCCCCACGCTTCGGCTTCGCCTGCGCTGCCCCCCGAGGGGGCCATCCCCACCCCGGCCCTCCCCACGAGTGGGGAGGGAGTGGTTTCCCCTCCCCCACGCCGTGGGGGAGGTTGGGAGGGGGAGACGCCCGCCTTAGGGCGGCCCGGCGGCGGGGTGTGCGGCTTGCCGTCGAGTGCGTCCTGCAGCAGGGCGGCGTAGGCGCCGCGCGCGGTCAGCAACAGGTCGCAGACCTCGCGCACCGCGCCCAGGCCTGCGGGCGCGCGGGTGACGTAACGCACGCGGGCAAGCACTTCGGCATGGCTTTGCGGCGGCGCAGCGCTGAAGGCGGCCCGTTTGATGAGCGCGAGGTCGGGCCAGTCGTCGCCGACGATGGCCACCTGCGTCCAATTCAGTTGCAGGCGGTCGAGCAGGGCTTGGGCGGCTGGCAGCTTGGCGTCGCTGCCCAGAATGCTGTGTTGCAGACCAAGCTCGGCAATGCGCGCACGCAGCGCGGGGCTGTCGCGGCCGGACACGATGACCGGCGCGACGCCAGCGTGCATCAGCAGCTTGAGGCCGTGGCCGTCGAGGGTGGAAAAACGCTTGAGTTCTTCACCCTGCGCGCCATAGAACAGGTCGCCAGGGGTGAGCACGCCGTCCACATCGAGCAGCAACAGCCGCACGTCGAGTGCGGCGAGAACGAGTTCGGGGTCGAAGGCAAGGCGGGGCGTGGCATCCATGGCGGTGCGGGGTCAGATGACTTTGGCGGCAAACAGATCGTGGGTGTTGAGCGCGCCGACGGGCCTGCCCTGCGGATCAGCGACCAGAATCTGATTGATCCGGTATTGCTCCATGAGTTGCACCGCTTCGACCGCCAGCGCATCCGGGCCGATGGTGCGCGGCTGCGGGTGCATGGCCTGCTGCGCCTGCAGGGTGTTGAGGTTGGCGCCTTTTTCGATCAGGCGGCGCAGATCGCCGTCGGTGATGATGCCGAGCAGCACGCCCTGCGCATCGACCACGGCCGTCATGCCCAGGCCCTTGCGGGTGATTTCCATGAGCGCGGCGGTGAAGGGCGCGTCGCCGGGCACGCTGGGCACGGCCTCGCCGCTGCGCATCACATCGCCCACATGGGTGAGCAGCTTGCGGCCCAGGCTGCCGCCAGGATGCGTGCGGGCGAAATCATCCGGACCGAAGCCGCGGGCGTCGAGCAGCGCGACTGCCAGCGCGTCGCCCAGTGCAAGCTGCGCCGTGGTGCTGGCGGTGGGCGCGAGGTTGAGCGGGCAGGCTTCTTGTTCGACGGCGCAGTCGAGCAGGATGTCGGCATGCCGCGCCAGCGTGGAGTCGGTGCGGCCGGTCATGCTGATGAGCGTGGCGCCCAGGCGCTTGACCTGCGGCACGATGCGGGTGAGTTCCTCCGTCTCGCCGGAGTTGGACAGGGCGAGGAACACATCGTCCCGTGTCACCATGCCGAGGTCGCCGTGGCTGGCTTCGGCGGGATGCACGAAGTAGGCCGGCGTGCCTGTGGAGGCCAGGGTTGCGGCAATCTTGCGCCCGACATGGCCTGATTTGCCCATGCCCGACACCACCACCCGCCCGGCGCTCTGCAGAACGCACTGCACGGCCTGCGCAAACGCCGCAGCCAGGGGGGGCGTCAACAAACGCTCGCGCAGCGCAAGCAGGGCGCGGGCTTCAATATCGAGGGTGTCGCGCGCGAGCTGCGTGGCGCGGTCAGGCGAGAATGGAGTATGCATCGATGGCAGTATAAAAACCGCCGCGCAATCTGTCCGAACAGCGCTTCAGCTCACAATGCCCTGATGCATGGCGTAGCGCACCAGATCGGCGTCGTTGTCGAGGGCGAGCTTGTGCATCAGGCGCGTCTTGTGCGTGCTCACTGTTTTGCAGCTGATGTGCAGTTCATCGGCGACCTGATTGACCGATTTGCCCTCCACCAGCCGCATGAACACCTGCATTTCCCGGTCCGAGAGGCGCGCGTGCGGTTCTTCTGCCGCGTCGCCCTCGTTCATATAGTTGGCCAACTGCTCCGCCACCCCCGGAGTGAGGTAGCGCCCGCCTTGCACGACCTTGTGAATGGCCTCGACCAGCACGTCCGGGCTGCAGCCCTTGGTCAGATAGCCAGCCGCGCCGCCGCGCAGCGCGCGCAGGGCGAATTGCTGTTCCGGGTGCATGCTCAGAATCAGCACGGGCAACTCGGGATGCATGAGCTTGATGCGTTTGAGCAGATCGAGGCCGTTGCCTTCGGGCATGGACAGGTCGAGCAGCACCACGTTCCAGGCCTGATCGCGGATGGACTGCATGGCTTGCGCAATGTCGCCGCACCAGACGGCCTGCATGCCGCTGGAGCCGAGAAAGCGCGCGAGGCTCTCGCCCAGCAGCGCGTGATCGTCAATGATGAGGACGCGCAACTCATCCATATTGCACCGCCTCCGCAATGGGCATGCAGACCCGCACCCGCACCCCGCCCTGGGCAGACTGGTCAAGCTGGAAGTCGCCACCGAAGACTGCCGCCCGCTCACGCATGCCGCGCAGCCCCAATGAAGGACGGCTGGCCGGCTGCGCCTGCGGGGAGTAGCCGATGCCGTCGTCCTCCACCGAAATGCAGATCAGCCCCCCTTCGGCATCCACGCAGCGCACCCAGGCCTGCCGCGCCCGCGCATGGCGCACCACATTCGTCAAGCCTTCCTGGGCGATGCGAAACAGCTCGGTGGCGATCAGTTCCCCGACCTCGCCTTGATAACTGAGCTCGGTCTGCACGCGGATGCCGTAGCGCTTGGCGTATTGCCCGGCCATCCAGCGCAGGCCCGCCTTGAGTCCCAGG